>NZ_CP150231.1:3257500-3402500 GCF_037974225.1 Solibacillus sp. FSL R5-0691 | reverse complement strand
CGTAGTCAAGAGGGAAACAGCCCAGACCACCAGCTAAGGTCCCCAAGTAATCGTTAAGTGGAAAAGGATGTGGCGTTGCTTAGACAACCAGGATGTTGGCTTAGAAGCAGCCATCATTTAAAGAGTGCGTAATAGCTCACTGGTCGAGTGACGCTGCGCCGAAAATGTATCGGGGCTAAACGATTCACCGAAGCTGTGGATGCATACTTTGAGTATGCGTGGTAGGAGAGCGTTCTAACAGCGTTGAAGTCAGACCGGAAGGACTGGTGGAGCGGTTAGAAGTGAGAATGCCGGTATGAGTAGCGAAACATGGGTGAGAATCCCATGCACCGTATGACTAAGGTTTCCTGAGGAAGGCTCGTCCGCTCAGGGTTAGTCGGGACCTAAGCCGAGGCCGATAGGCGTAGGCGATGGACAACAGGTTGATATTCCTGTACCACCTCCTCACCGTTTGAGAAATGGGGGGACGCAGTAGGATAGGGTAAGCACGCCGTTGGTTGCGCGTGTTCAAGCAGTAAGGCGTGTATGTAGGCAAATCCGCATACTCTAACGTTGAGCTGTGATGACGAGCTCGTATGAGCGAAGTTCCTGATTTCACACTGCCAAGAAAAGCCTCTATCGAGGTGAGAGGTGCCCGTACCGCAAACCGACACAGGTAGTCGAGGAGAGAATCCTAAGGTGTGCGAGAGAACTCTCGTTAAGGAACTCGGCAAAATGACCCCGTAACTTCGGGAGAAGGGGTGCTTCTTTGGGTGCATAGCCTAGAGAAGCCGCAGTGAATAGGCCCAGGCGACTGTTTAGCAAAAACACAGGTCTCTGCAAAACCGTAAGGTGACGTATAGGGGCTGACGCCTGCCCGGTGCTGGAAGGTTAAGAGGAGCGGTTAGCGCAAGCGAAGCTGTGAATTGAAGCCCCAGTAAACGGCGGCCGTAACTATAACGGTCCTAAGGTAGCGAAATTCCTTGTCGGGTAAGTTCCGACCCGCACGAAAGGCGTAACGATCTGGGCACTGTCTCAACGAGAGACTCGGTGAAATTATAGTACCTGTGAAGATGCAGGTTACCCGCGACAGGACGGAAAGACCCCGTGGAGCTTTACTGTAGCCTGATATTGAATTTTGGTACAACTTGTACAGGATAGGTAGGAGCCAGAGATCTCGGAGCGCCAGCTTCGAAGGAGGCGTCGGTGGGATACTACCCTGGTTGTATTGAACTTCTAACCCATGCCCCTTAGCGGGGTAGGAGACAGTGTCAGGCGGACAGTTTGACTGGGGCGGTCGCCTCCTAAAGAGTAACGGAGGCGCCCAAAGGTTCCCTCAGAATGGTTGGAAATCATTCGTAGAGTGTAAAGGCATAAGGGAGCTTGACTGCGAGACCTACAAGTCGAGCAGGGTCGAAAGACGGGCTTAGTGATCCGGTGGTTCCGCATGGAAGGGCCATCGCTCAACGGATAAAAGCTACCCCGGGGATAACAGGCTTATCTCCCCCAAGAGTCCACATCGACGGGGAGGTTTGGCACCTCGATGTCGGCTCATCGCATCCTGGGGCTGTAGTCGGTCCCAAGGGTTGGGCTGTTCGCCCATTAAAGCGGTACGCGAGCTGGGTTCAGAACGTCGTGAGACAGTTCGGTCCCTATCCGTCGTGGGCGTAGGAAATTTGAGAGGAGCTGTCCTTAGTACGAGAGGACCGGGATGGACATACCGCTGGTGTACCAGTTGTCTTGCCAAAGGCATCGCTGGGTAGCTATGTATGGACGGGATAAGTGCTGAAAGCATCTAAGCATGAAGCCCCCCTCAAGATGAGATTTCCCATTACGCAAGTAAGTAAGACCCCTGAAAGACGATCAGGTAGATAGGTTCGAGGTGGAAGTGCGGTGACGCATGCAGCTGACGAATACTAATCGGTCGAGGACTTAACCACATTTTATTGCACAAACTCAATGAAACGTTTATCCAGTTTTGAAAGAATGAAAATTCTTTTACATAGGCTTTTTAAAGCCCACTATAGTGAAGTGATGATGGCAAAGAGGTCACACCCGTTCCCATACCGAACACGGAAGTTAAGCTCTTTAGCGCCGATGGTAGTTGGGGGCTTCCCCCTGTGAGAGTAGGACGTCGCTTCGCTCAAAAAGTCGCTGCTGATTTAGTCAGTAGTGGCTTTTTTATATTATTGAAAATTGTATAGGTTACTATAGAATATAAAGAGTAAACCAAAGATCGTGTCTTAACGGACTACTTTCTTTGGTTTTTCTATTATTAAAGTGTTTTACCTGTCTAAATAAGGTAGCTTAAGTAGTTGACCATTAAAGCAGAAAGAAATACGATTATTAAATGTAAAAAGTTTTACAAGGCATAACAGTGGAGGAAGTAACATGACAGCACCATTTTTAATGGTAGTGGACCTACGATTAATCGAACAGCAAGTAAATAAAATACTGCAGGCAAAGTTAGCATCAAATGATAAGAAAATTGTTTCAGCTGTAAGAGAGCTGGCAATTGCAGAGCTAAGAGAAAAACTGACACATGTAAATGAAGATATTATTAAAGAAGTAGAAACAGTTGAGGATACTATCGGGGCAGAACTATTTTTCCAAAGCTTAAAGTCATATACTATTCCGTTTAAACCGATTTCCGAGCAAGGTTTGCAAAAGCTTTTTAAAAAAGATAAGAAGCTGAAGCTGCCTAGACTAGAAATGATTGATTGGCAAACAATCAGCTATCTGTCATGGGTTGATAAAGGGACGAATCGCCAATACATTGTACTGGAAAAGGAAGGCGATTATACAGCATTACGTGGAGTTGTTGATGCTCACAATCCTATTAAAGGTGTTTGTTCGATTTGTAACCAGCATAGTGCAGTCCATTTGTTTACAGCTACAGTAAAGGGCAATGGGGATAACTATACATCTTACAGCAATTACATATGTGATGATTCACAATTATGTAATCAAAAGGTCAGTGATTATGAAAAACTTCAGGAATTTGTTGACCGTAATTTAATTTAATCTATTGGAAAAGTCATCGTCATTTGATGGCTTTTTATTTTGAAACTTTTTCCTATTCTAACCGTAAAGGAAGTAAAGAATGAAGTGGGAGGAAGAGTCATGCGAAAAATTGCTTATAGTTTAGCTGTTGTGTTATTGCTGTCAGCTTGTAATGGTGAAGATACGGATAAGTCAACGGCAGAAGAACAAACAAAGCAGGAGGTTGTGCATATGGAACAAGCGTTATTAGGAAAGTGGCAAGGAATGATTGAGATTCCGCAGTCGCCTCTTGAAATTATACTAAATTTGGAAGAGTCGAGTGGGAGTATTTCCGTACCTGCACAAGGACTGAGTGACTTTGCATTTGAATCAATTAAATATAACAAGTCGGATGTAGCCATCACCATTAATTTAGCCGGATCTCTCGTTAAAATTGACGGGAAGCTAAATAACGAAACAATAGAAGGAACGTTCACACAAAATGGACAGTCCTTTCCAATTACGTTAAAGCCTTATACAGAGACACCAGTTACGTATGATGAGCTATCGATTCCAGTTTCCGGCGGACAGCTTAAAGCCGCGTTGGAAATGCCTGATAAAGCTACGGGCGAGCTTGTTATTATCCATGCAGGGTCTGGACCTACTAATAAAGACGGTAATACAATTGGAGCTGGTTCGAACAATAGTTTAAAGATGATTGCAGAAGGGTTAGCGGAGAAAGGAATTGCTTCTATTCGGTTCGATAAGCGTGGAGTCGGTGAGAATACGGCATTAGTTAAAAAAGAAGAAGATTTAACGTTTGATGTCTATGTCGAGGATGTTAAATCTATTGTAGATTACGCTAAAAAGGATGACCGATTTAATGAAATTCATTTATTAGGTCACAGTGAAGGTGCATTAATAATGACCATTGCTGCCCAGCAAAACGATGTAGCTTCTCTCATTTCGGTAGCAGGTATTGGTAGACCTGCTGATGAAGTTTTAATGGAGCAGTTATCAGCAAGCTTACCTCAGAACTTATTGTCGGAATCGGAAAAAATACTGCAGCAATTAAAAGCGGGTAATGAGATGAAAACAGTGTCACCACAGCTCCAATCATTATTTAGACCATCTGTTCAACCATATATGATTTCATGGCTTAAATACGATCCCCAGCATGAAATTAGTAATGTTAACGTTCCGATAATCATCCTTCAAGGTAAAAAAGATATTCAAGTAACCGAAGAAGATGCGAAAAATTTACATGCAGCAAATAATGATGCGACAATACACTACTTCGATAAGATGAATCATGTATTAAAGGATGTAGAAGGCGACCGAGAACAAAATCTTGCGAGCTATTACAATCCTGACTTACCGCTAACAAAGGGATTGATCGAAGAAATTACTGATTTTATAAAACAGTAAAAGGGAAAGAAGTATTCATTATAAGTGGCTCTTCCCAGGGAGGAAGAGCCTAATAAATAAAATGTTCAAATTATTTCAAAAAACTACTTGTATAAATTTAAAACGTTGCTATAATAATAAATGTACGAAAGATGGCTTGTACATCAATGTATAATAGTAGCGTTCCGAAGTAGCTCAGTTGGTAGAGCATCCGGCTGTTAACCGGCAGGTCGCAGGTTCGAGTCCTGCCTTCGGAGCCATTTTTTTTGCCTTTTTACTATTAAAAATAAATAATAAAACTTTTTTAAAAAAGTTTTAAAAAAGGCTTGCACTAGATAAAAATTGATGATATTATAAATCTTGTCTTAAAGAGAACATCTTATAAAACGGCCCGTTGGTCAAGTGGTTAAGACACCGCCCTTTCACGGCGGTAACACGGGTTCGAATCCCGTACGGGTCACCATTTAAGGCTTCATAAAAAAATAAAGCAGTAACACTTGTTATGTATGGAGGATTAGCTCAGCTGGGAGAGCACCTGCCTTACAAGCAGGGGGTCGGCGGTTCGAGCCCGTCATCCTCCACCATTCAACTTTAACAGTGTTGCATCATTTGTCGGAGGGGTAGCGAAGTGGCTAAACGCGGCGGACTGTAAATCCGCTCCTTAGGGTTCGGCGGTTCGAATCCGTCCCCCTCCACCATCTATAAAATGTTTGGGGTATAGCCAAGCGGTAAGGCAACGGATTTTGATTCCGTCATGCCCTGGTTCGAATCCAGGTACCCCAGCCATTTTTTTTATTTTTTATGAGCCATTAGCTCAGTTGGTAGAGCATCTGACTTTTAATCAGAGGGTCGAAGGTTCGAGTCCTTCATGGCTCACTTTTATTTTATAAACTTAGAAGTGTACTTAAATATCAAATAACAATCCTTTACTTAATTATAAGTAAAGGATTTTTTGCGTTTATAGAGGAAAAATCGTTTAGTTACTCGAAATTCTATAGAAGGGTGAGCGGAGAATAGAATAGATTAGAACAGAAAAGAAAGAACAAATGACAACATGATAGGGGATGCAGAAATGATGAATCAGAAAATTTCAATCGTAGGGGTACCATGTGATTACGGACAACAACGCCGAGGGGTAGACATGGGACCTAGTGCCATCCGTTATGCGGGCGTACAGCAGCGATTGGCCGATCTTGGCTATGAAGTTGAAGATGAAGGGAATATTCAAGTTATAGAGGGGGATGCAGCTGCAACGAAAGATGAAAAGCTGCTTAATCTGGATGAGGTAATCAAGGTAAATACAGCACTTGCCGAAAAAGTATATAACGTTGTAAAAAAGGATTACATACCGCTTGTATTGGGGGGCGATCATAGTATTGCAATTGGTACATTGGCTGGCCTATCGATGAAATATAAAAATCTGGGTGTCATCTGGTTTGATGCACATGCAGATTTAAATACACCGGAAACAACGCCTTCAGGAAATATTCATGGGATGCCATTAGCAACAAGTATCGGGCTAGGACATGAAAGGCTAACTTCGATTTTACATGCTGAACCTAAAATTAAAGCAGAAAACATTGTTATAATTGGCGGACGTTCTATCGATGAAGGGGAACGGGAGCTAATTAAAACACGAGGGATTAAAATATATACAATGCATGAAATCGATCGTCTAGGAATGACATATGTAATGGAAGAAACACTGAAACATTTTAAGCAGTTGAAAATTGATGGTCTTCATTTATCGCTTGATTTGGATGCGTTAGATCCTTTATATACTCCTGGTGTAGGGACACCTGTAGCAGGGGGAATTACTTACCGGGAAAGTCATTTAGCGATGGAAATGATACAGGAATCCGGGTTAATGACATCAGCGGAGTTTGTAGAAGTGAATCCCATATTAGATGAGCGAAATAAAACAGCAGAGTTGGCGGTTGCGTTAATCGGCTCTTTATTTGGCGAAACTTTAGTATGATTATTAAGAAAAAATTCGATTGGTCGTTATGAAGTTTGTTATAATAAAGGCACATATTTATGGGTGGAAAAAATTTTTAAAGAAAATGAAACCTTTTAATAAGCAATCCGTATATATAGAACAGCTGAAAAGGTGGAGAGGAAAGACAAATGGATGCGTTAGTTAATAAAAGAATAAAGCAAGTGCTTAAAGGTGATCAAAACGCATATGCCGACATCGTTAACCTCTACCAGCACAAGCTGTATCAAGTGTGCTATCGAATGCTTGGAAATAAACAGGAAGCAGAAGATATCGCACAGGAGGCATTCATACGTGCCTATATTAATTTACATTCGTATGATCAAAATCGAAAATTTTCAACATGGCTTTACCGAATCGGAACAAATCTTTGTATTGACCGGATTCGTAAAAAGAAGCCCGATTATTATTTAGATGCGGAAGTAGCAGGAACAGAAGGATTGGATATGTATTCTCAGATTGCCGCAGATGAGCAGTTGCCCGAAGAGGCCGTTGAGCAGATGGAACTTCAGGATAGAATACAATATGAAATCAGCCGTCTTCCCGATAAATATCGATCGGTCATTGTATTAAAATATATAGAAGAGCTGTCCCTTCAGGAAATAAGTGAAATTTTAGATATGCCTTTAGGAACAGTTAAAACACGTATTCACCGTGGCCGTGAAGCGTTAAGAAAGCAGTTAAACAATTTGTAGGAGGAAGATACGCATGAAAACGTGTGCATCAGAATTCGTGGATTATATGCACGAATATTTAGATGGTGATATTAGTCGTGAGCATGAACAAATATTGAAGCAGCATTTGCAAACATGCCCTGATTGCCAACAACATATGCATGAATTAAGTGACACGGTTGCGTTTATCAAGAGTGCAGCACATATTACTGCCCCTCCGCGCTTTGAGGATCAAGTGATAAGTCGTTTACCGAAACGCAAAAGTTCTGCCGGCATTAAACGTTGGTTCCGTCAGCATCCTGTACTTATGGCTGCAGCAGTATTCTTTTTATGTATGAGTGCCACATTGTTAGGCAGTTTCCCGAATGATGATCAATTCTCCGTGACGAAACAGCCTAATTTAGTTATTGAAGGACAAACGGTAACAGTGCCGGTCGGTGAAGTTGTTAAAGGTGACATCGTCGTGAAAAATGGAGATATTATTGTCGAAGGAGAAGTGGACGGCAATATTACAGTGATCAACGGCAATTACATGGCATCTACGGCGGTTGTTACAGGGCAGGTAGAGGAAATCGATGAAATGTTCGAATGGCTCTGGTACAAAATTAAAGACGGCTTCAATAGAGCAATCGCTGTTTTTAATAAGTAATAACTTTGAACAATCAGCACGATCATTACAACAAAAAATAATATTTTCTAAATAAATCGGAACTTTTCTTAAAAAAAATCCGTTCTAGAATAGAAAGAAAAGTCTACTCTTTCGGGTAGACTTTTTTCTGTTAGGAAAGTTAATCACTGACAGAATTGTGCTATACTAAAACCAAGATGGAATAGCAAGTAAAGGTGGGGGATGCCACATGCAAATAATTGAGCAATTTACAGACATTGCTGCTGTAGATATGATTTTTAAAGTACTGGACGTACTGCTTGTATGGTACGTAGTTTATAAAGCATTGACCCTCATTAGAGGAACGAAAGCCGTTCAATTATTGAAAGGGTTATTAATTGTTGTGTTAGCAAAATTTGCTACCTACGTTTTCGGTTTAGACACCCTTGATTGGTTATTGCAAGAAGTAATTGATTGGGGTTTCTTAGCAATTATTATTATATTCCAGCCGGAAATTCGTCGAGCCCTTGAGCAAATCGGACGAGGTAAGATTTTCCAGCGGACGAATAACCAGCAGGAAGATGAACAGACACGCTTAGTCGAAGCGATGAAAAAATCTGTAAGTTATATGGCAAAGCGTCGAATTGGAGCACTTATTTCAATTGAAAAAGATACAGGATTAAATGAATATGTGGAAACAGGTATCAAGATGGATGCCGCGATTTCTTCTGAATTAATGATTAATATTTTCATCCCTAATACACCGTTACATGACGGGGCCGTAATTATACAGAAAAACCAGATAGCCGCTTCGGCATGTTACTTGCCATTGTCAGAAAGTGCATTTATTTCCAAAGAACTTGGTACACGTCACCGGGCAGCACTTGGGTTAAGTGAAGTAACAGATGCAATTACAATTGTTGTATCCGAAGAAACAGGTGCGATTAGTATTACTGCTAATGGTAATTTACACCGTAATCTCAATATTACAGAATTTGAAGAATTACTGCGTAAACTATGGTTTGGTCCTGAACAAGATTCTAACTTAGCATCTAAGTGGACTTGGGGAGGGAAAAAGAATGGATAAAATATTTGATAGCTCATGGATGCTCCGTTTAACCGCTTTGTTTTTAGCGGTGGCACTATTCCTGTATATTCAAACAGAAGAAAAACGTGAAACGGACTCGAGCACATCCAATGAAACAGATGTCATCACAAATGTGCCATTGGAAGTGTATTATGATTCTGATAATTTATTTGTTACAGGTCTCCCTGAAACGGTCGATGTGAAAATTTCAGGGCCGAAACAAATCGTAATGAAAACAAAGCTTGAAAAGGATTTCAAACTTTTTGTCGATTTAAACTCATTGTTAATTGGTGAACATAGCGTTACAATACATCAAGAAAACTTTTCGGAAAAACTGGATGTATCAATTGAGCCTAGAATAATTAATGTAACCATTGAAGAAAAGGTTACTGAACAGTTTCGCGTTGAGCCGGAAATGAATAACCGCCTTTTAGCCGAAAACTTCGTACTGGACGAGATGACGGCAGAACCGTCAAAAGTGGCAGTAACAGGAGCGAAAAGCGTCATTGATAGCATAAGTTATGTAAAGGCGACGGTTTCTGGTGAGAAAGATTTAAATAAAACATTTGAGCAGGAAGCGGCTGTAAAGGTGCTAGACCGCGACCTGAATAAGCTGGATGTCAGCATTAATCCGGATAAGGTCAATGTAAAAGTAGAAATTAATGAATATAGTAAAGAAGTCCCGATTAAGATAAACGAAATTGGGGAACCAGTAGAAGGGCTTACAATTGACAGTTTATCCCCGGAAAAATCTAACATAACGGTATATGGTTCAAAATCTGTAGTGGATTCATTAAAAGAAGTTGTCGTAGACGTTGATGTTTCAAAAATAAAAAAATCCGGTTCCCACGAGTTTAAAATTGAGCTTCCAACAGGGACTACCAAGTTATCACAAGAGAAGCTTAAGGTAAACGCAACTGTGAGTGGAGAGCCAATTCGTGATCAGGGAAAAGATAGTGAAGCAGAAAAAGATGCAGATTCTAATAATGAAGGTACAGATGGCAACTAACTATCAATAAACAAAGCAATCCACTTTAGGTGGTAAATTTAAAAACGTATGGTATTTCAAGCGTTGAAGGAGAGAAAAAGTAAATGGGTAAATATTTCGGAACAGATGGCGTTCGCGGTGTCGCAAATAGTGAACTAACACCAGAGTTGGCATTTAAACTAGGCCGTATTGGCGGCTATGTGCTGACGAAGGATGCTAAAGATCGCCCGAAAGTATTAATTGGACGCGATACACGTATTTCTGGGGAAATGTTGGAAGGTGCACTTGTTGCAGGCCTTCTTTCAATTGGAGCAGAAGTTATGCGTTTAGGTGTAATTAGTACACCAGGTGTTGCGTATCTTACACGTGTCATGAACGCTGAAGCAGGTGTTATGATTTCAGCATCTCATAATCCTGTTGCAGATAATGGCATTAAATTTTTCGGTCCAGACGGCTTTAAATTAACAGACGCACAAGAAGAAGAGATTGAACGTATTCTTGATGCAGAAGAAGATACATTACCACGTCCAGTAGGTGCTGCTGTTGGTTCAGTAACAGACTACTTTGAAGGTGGACAAAAATATATTTCATACTTAAAACAAACAGTTGAAGAAGATTTTGAAGGATTACATGTGGCATTAGACTGTGCGCATGGTGCGACTTCTTCTTTAGCAACTCATTTATTTGCAGATTTAGAAGCAGATATTTCAACGATGGGTGCTTCTCCGGATGGACTGAACATCAATGAAGGTGTCGGCTCAACACATCCTGAAAAGTTAGCTGCATTCGTTGCGGAGCGCGGCGCAGACGTTGGTTTAGCATTTGATGGAGATGGAGACCGCTTAATCGCTGTAGATGAGAACGGTACAATTGTTGACGGTGACCAAATTATGTTCATCATCGGAAAATATCTAAATGCAAAAGGCCGCTTAAATAAAGGCACAATCGTATCTACAGTTATGAGTAACATGGGCTTCTACAAAGCGCTTGAAGACAATGAAATGACAAGTGTTAAAACAGCAGTCGGAGATCGCTATGTTGTAGAAGAAATGCGTGCAAATGACTATAACTTAGGTGGCGAACAATCGGGCCACATCGTATTTTTAGATTACAATACAACAGGAGATGGCTTGCTTACAGGTATCCAGTTAGTGAATATTATGAAAGCAACAGGCAAAAAACTTTCTGAGCTTGCAGGTGAAATGACGATTTACCCGCAAAAGCTAGTGAACGTGCGTGTAACAGATAAACATGCTGTAACACAAAATGAAAAGGTTGCCGCTGTCATCGCAGAAGTAGAATCGGAAATGGCAGGCAATGGCCGTGTATTAGTTCGCCCTTCAGGTACAGAGCCTCTAGTGCGTGTTATGGTGGAAGCAGCTTCTGAAGAGGCTTGCGAAAACTATGTTGTACGCATTGCAGATGTAGTTCGTACAGAAATGGGTTTAGCTGAATAAATCAAATAGACCGTACCGGAAGTGATGGAGACATTGCTTCCGGTATTTTTTTATGATGGATTTTCTAATAATCGGGTTAGAAGTTCAAATAAAACTAAAAAAGATCTAATAAAATGCCGTTCTTCTAATAAAAGCTTCCTATGTTCTAATATGTGCCATAACTTTTCAAATATCCTTATGAGAAGTTCAAATATCGGATGCAACTCGTCTAATATCGCCTCCAACTCTTCTAATAAAAAACACATAGTCAACGCTAAATGCCTTTTACCGCTTAAACCCAGTTATAAATTTTACCGTTTCAATGAATACTGAAACTGTTCTAATAAAAGAACATGACCTATTGAATTATGTTTCATGTTCAAGAATTCGGGGAAACAAAATAAAGTATCCTAATAAGACGAAGGAGTGTTTTACATTGGCTAAAATTGCAACATTAATTACTGACAAATTTGAAGATGTGGAGTTCACAAGTCCGAAACAGGCTCTAGAAGCTGCAGGGCATACAATTGTAACGATTGATAAAGAAGGCAATAAATCGGTTACAGGTAAAAATGGCGAAGCAACAGTTCAGATTGATAAAGGGGTAGCAGAGACAAGCCCTGAGGACTATGATGCGTTATTTATTCCAGGTGGTTTCTCACCGGATTTACTGCGTGATGATGAGCGCGTTGTAGCATTTGCAAAGTATTTTATGGATGAAAAGAAACCTGTCTTTGCAATTTGCCATGGACCACAGCTGCTTATTACGGCGAAGTCATTAGAGGGACGAGATGCAACAGGTTATAAATCAATCAAAGTTGACATGGAATATGCAGGGGTTAAATTCCATGATGAAGAAGTATTCGTTTGTCAAAAACAGCTTGTAACAAGCCGTACGCCGGACGATTTACCTGCATTTAACCGAGAAATTGTAAACTTATTAGAAGAAAAGGGGCTTTAATCGAGCTCTTTGCATACTATAGAAAATAGTGCATATCCCGTTTTGATGTCATGTGGAGTAAGTTTTGTAATCAGTGGGAATGACAACGTTACTGCTGTTACAGAACCTTTTCCCAAATCAAAACGGGATGTTTTTTCTTACGTGAGAAATTCACATATGTTAGAAACAGCCGCACTACTTCAAGAAAAAACTTTCTGTGAAGCGCTTTCAGTGATAGCGTAGGATTGACGGTGAAATTGTTTATGTGTATGATGTAAATGCTCAGCAAAAGGAAAATCGTTGAGCTGCGCAAAAGGGGAGAAAATCGCGCATACAAAATCGGAAAACAATAATAGCGCCAGAACTAAGGAAATCGAGCGGACGCAATCCTTAGTTGACGAGGTGGAGGTTTATCGAAATTTCGGCGGATGCCTCCCGATCGCACATGCCCGGTTGTAACTTTCGTTTTAAAACAGAGAAGTGATTCTCTGGACAGAAAAGCGAAACGGCATACAATTAAAAATAATATTCAGCTACATCACCTTTTTTAAAAAGAGCAGGAATGTTACCGGTGTGTGCAAGCTTTGCTAAACGAGAGCAAACAGCACCATTGCGTTCACTTTCCTAAAGCGCACTAGGCGAAAAAAGGCAGATTTCGTAGTCTGCTTTTGTGTTGCCGAAATGTGCTTCGATGTAGCGATTACATTGGAGGAAACGGATTATGTGTGGAATTGTAGGATATAACGGCGTATTGGACGCTAAAGAGATTTTATTAAAAGGTTTAGAGAAACTAGAGTACCGTGGCTATGATTCTGCAGGAATCGCTGTACACAATGAAGAAGGCGTAACAGTATTCAAAGAAAAAGGCCGTATTGCGGATTTACGTAAAGCAGTAGATGGCGATGTGGAAGCAGCTGTAGGGATTGGCCATACACGTTGGGCAACTCACGGAGTACCAAACCGCTTAAATGCCCACCCTCATACAAGTGCTTCAGGCCGATATACGCTTGTACACAACGGGGTTATCGAAAACTATCATTTATTACAAAAAGCTTATCTTAAAGGAATTAAGATGAACTCTGATACAGATACAGAAGTGATCGTACAGTTAATCGATTTATTTGCAAAAGAGGGCTTATCTACGTTAGAAGCATTCCGTAAAACATTATCGTTATTACACGGTTCTTATGCATTAGCGCTTTTAGATAATGAAGATGTGGAAACGATTTACGTAGCGAAAAACAAATCACCTTTATTAGTAGGTGTAGGTGAAGACTTCAACGTGATCGCTTCAGACGCAATGGCGATGCTGCAAGTAACTGACCAGTTTATCGAATTGCACGATAAGGAAGTTGTAATCGTACGTAAAGATAAAGTAGAAATCACAACATTAAACGGCCGCGTTGTTGAGCGTGCACCATATACAGCACAATTGGATGCTTCTGATATCGAAAAGGGAACATACCCTCACTATATGTTAAAAGAAATGGATGAGCAGCCTACTGTTATCCGTAAAATCATTCAAGCATATGAACAAGGTGAAGATGTTACAGTTGATAAAGATATTTTAAAAGCATTGGCAGAAGCGGACCGTCTATATATTATTGCGGCAGGTACGAGTTACCATGCCGGCTTGATCGGGAAACAGTATTTCGAGAAAATCGCTGGTATTCCAGTAGAAGTACACATTTCAAGCGAGTTTGGCTATAATATGCCGTTGCTATCGAAAAAGCCATTATTTATTTTCATTTCACAATCAGGGGAAACAGCAGATAGCCGTCAAGTATTAGTAAAAATCAAAGAGCTTGGCTACAAAGCGTTAACTGTAACGAACGTACAAGGCTCAACACTTTCTCGTGAAGCGGATTACACATTATTATTGCATGCGGGTCCGGAAATTGCTGTAGCATCTACAAAAGCGTATGTTGCACAAGTAGCTGTTTTAGCAGTAGCTGCCTATGCCGTTGCAAAAGAGTTAGGAATGGAACTGGACTTTGATTTAAAACAGGAGCTGGCAATCGTTGCAAACGGTATCCAGACAATTATCGACTCTAAAGAGGAAATGGAGCAGATTGCCGAAGATTATTTAAAAATCGCGCGCAATGCATTCTTTATCGGTCGTAATATGGACTTCTGTGTATCATTGGAAGGTGCATTAAAGCTTAAGGAAATCTCATACATTCAGGCAGAAGGTTTTGCCGGTGGTGAGTTAAAACACGGTACAATTGCATTAATTGAAGAAGGAACACCAGTCTTCGCTTTAGCAACACAAAAAGGTGTGGCACTTAACATTCGCGGTAACGTAAAGGAAGTCGTAGCGCGCGGTGCCAATGCATGTATTATTGCAATGGAAGGCATGGAAGAAGAGGGCGACCGTTTAGTTATCCCTTCAGTACATGAGCTATTAACACCACTTGTATCTGTTGTACCATTACAATTAATCAGCTACTATGCTGCACTTCACCGTCGTTGTGATGTTGATAAACCTCGTAACCTTGCAAAATCAGTTACGGTTGAATAGGATTTAATATAAAAAACCGTTCGCTTTTAAGTAAGCAAACGGTTTTTTATATTACTATAACGAGCAACTTTCCGGAAAATATTTATATAAAATAGTAAATAGTTTATATAAAGTTCATAATAAAGGTCTATACTAGAGAACGGAAATGGAAGAAAATTATATTTATCCAATTTTTAATAACTGTAAATTAATATTGAACAATAGTTTTTAAAAATAGGATAATTTATTTAGAGGTGATCAGTTTTCTAGTAATTAGAACAATTGAAGAATCGGTTCATATAAAAACTAAGGAGGATTTAAAATGTTTTTAGCAATTAAAGAAATGAAACACGCCAAAAAACGTTTCATGATGATTGGCGCAATTATTATGCTTATCGCATGGCTTGTATTTATTTTATCAGGATTAGGTAATGGCTTATCATCATTAGCTGCAGCCACAATGAAAAATATCGACGGAGATCTTTTTATTTATGAGGAAGGCTCTGAAGCAACAATGATGAAAACAAAGGTATCAGGTACGATTGCCGATGATGTGGAAGGACAATTTGGTGTAAAAGAGGCTGCTAAATTTGGACAATCTACTGTTATCGTGAAGTCACCGGATGCGAAAGATAAAGTGGACGTCGCGTTTCTTGGAATCGAACCAGGGAAGTTTATTGAGCCAAAAGTTGCTTCAGGTAACCAGTTATCTGCTGAAGACAAAATGGGTGTAATTATCGATGAGTCATTACAGGAAAAAGGCTATGAAATCGGCGATAAAATTGAGGTAACAAGCTCAAGCATCGAATTAACAGTAGTCGGTATTACAAAAGGTGAAACATTCAACCATTTACCAAGTGTATTTGTAAACGTAGACGTTTGGCAAAGCTATGCATTTGCAGCACCAGGATCAGATAATGGCCTAGAGAGCCCAGTAGCAATGATCGCATTACAAGGTACAGACATTGACGCTGAAAAAATCGAGGACAACTATGCTGAAATTGATACATTTACAAAATCTGAAGCTGTAATGGGTATGCCAGGTTATAAAGAAGAAAGCGGCACAATCTATATGATGCTTGCCTTCCTATTCATTATTTCAGCTGTAATTATTGCAGTATTCTTCTATGTATTCATTTTACAAAAAACACAACAGTTTGGTGTTATGAAAGCAATTGGTGCATCAGACAGCTTTATTAAAAAATCAATTATTTCTCAAGTATTCGTGTTATCACTAATCAGCATCATTGCCGGCATTGTATTAACGTACTTGACTGCTCTTGTTTTTCCAGAGGGAATGCCGTTTAGCTTAGACTTTAAAATGGTTATTTTATATGCCATTGTGTTATTAATTGTTTCTGTTTTAGGTTCTGTTATTTCAGCCCGCCAAGTGACAAAAATTGATCCTTTAACAGCGATTGGGAGAGTGGAATAAATGACAGGTTTAGTACTGAAAAATGTAACGAAAACATTCAAAGAAGGGTCTTCTACAGTAGATGCATTAAAAAATGTATCGCTTACAGTAAACCCGGGTGAGTTCATCGCAATTATCGGTCCATCAGGTTCAGGGAAAAGTACACTTTTATCGATTGCAGGAGCATTACTTCAGCCATCGACAGGTGAAGTACTTGTTAACGGGACTGATATCGGCAAGATGAAGGAAAAAGATTTATCGGCTTTTCGCTTAACAGATGTCGGTTTCATTTTACAAACATCGAACTTAATTCCTTATTTAACAGTGTTAGATCAGTTGTTGCTTGTACGTAAAATGAAAGGCAAAGTTACAGCTGAAGATACAAAATTTGCAAAAACATTATTAACGGAATTAGGATTGGGCGATAAGTTCAACAAATTCCCGAATGAATTATCTGGTGGGGAACGTCAACGTGTTGCGATTGCTCGTGCGTTCGTGAATAATTCAAACATCATTTTAGCGGATGAACCAACAGCAAGTTTAGATTCTAAGCGCGCATTTGAAGTTGTAAAGCAAATCCGAAAAGAAGTTAAAGAACGTAACAAAGCAGCAATTATGGTAACCCATGATGAACGTATGCTGGAGTTCTGCGATAAAGTTTATCGTATGGAAGACGGAATTTTAACTTTGGAAGCATAATCAAATTTAATAATCTTTACCGTATTTAAAGTAAGCTCATACTTTAAATACGGTTTTTTTATTTTCATAAATTCCCCTTACTAACCATACGACTAACTATACTCAGTGAAAGGTGATATCGATGTGGCTACTAGGGTTTTTATGGACTTCTGCAGGTATATTCATTGGTGGCGTGCTCGCTTGGCTTTTTAAAGGAATTAACAAGAAAGCACATATTATTTATGCGCTTTGTACTGGGATTATTTTAGGTTTGATCAGTTTTGAGGTACTCCCGGAAGCGGTAGAGTCAGGCGGCTGGTTAAGTACGGTTATCGGATTCATTTTGGGGATGATGCTATTCAAATTGCTACATAGCAGATTGCATTTTAGAGAAGATAAAAGTCACACTGTAAAGAAATTATATATTCGAACTGGCCTATTATTGATGCTTAGTTTTGCGGTTCATAATTTACCGATTGGAATAACGTTAGGAGCCAATGAAGAACCAGGGCTTACAAAGGTCTTACTGCAAACTCTTTTATTTCATAGTATTCCCGAGGGAATAATTTTGTTTATGCCATTAGTTTTGGCTGGGTTAAGTCTATTTGCGATTTTATTAATTTCACTACTCGTATCGATTCCAGTTGCTTTAGGTGTTTTTATCGGTGGTTTTCTAGTTCATCCGTTCCTTAATACGATCTTCATGAGTTTCGCTATGGGGATGATCTTTACCGTTACCGTATCAGAAATCTTATATCCGGCACTTCATAAATCTACAGTACTAAAAGTTGTATGCTGCACATTAATCGGATTTGGACTAATCGGATATTACCTTCATTTACTTTAGAGTTATTAAAGGTGACTATCAATTTTAACTTATTTGGAAAATTATGTACTTGAATATGTTAAACTACTACATACAATCACGAACAAATGGAGGAAATTTATGGTCGATATAAAAAACTATGAATCATTCATGAAAATTGAAGCGATCCATAAAGGATGGTCGGACGATAAAAAGTACTATATTGAAACAGCTACAGATGAGAGGCTGTTACTGCGCATTAATGATATAGCAGAGTATGACAAAAAGAAAAGGGAATACGAAATTATAAGCAGTTTAGCTGAAAGAGGTTTGCCTGTTTCACACCCAGTTGATTTTGGAATATGCGACAACGGCAAAAGTGTCTATACGATTTTCGTATGGTGTGACGGTGAAGACGCGCAACAGATACTGCCGAACCTGACAGAAGCCGAACAGTATTCATTAGGGGTGAAATCAGGGCAAATACTGAAGGGAATTCACAGTATTCCTGCACCGGAAGAGCAGGAAGAATGGGCAACACGATTTAACCGTAAAGCGGACAGTAAAATTAAAATGTACAAAAACTGTGATGTGAAAATAGCGGGTGACGATAAAGTTATTCGGTATATTGAAGCGAACAGACACCTCCTCGAAGGCAGGGAGCAATGTTTTCATCATGGAGATTACCATGTTGGAAATATGATTATATCCCCAAAAAAAGAGCTATATGTTATAGACTTTAACCGCAGTGACTACGGCGACCCGTGGGAAGAGTTTAACCGGATAGTGTGGAGTGCCGATACGAGTCCGTACTTTGCCACAGGGCAGCTTAACGGATATTTTAACGGAACACCACCGATGGAATTTTTTGCATTGCTTGCATTTTATATAAGCAGTAATATGCTGTCATCCATTCCTTGGGCTTTAGATTACGGGGAAGAAGATTTGAACATCATGAAAAATCAGGCTAAAAACGTTTTGGAATGGTTTGACGGAATGAACAATCCCGTCCCAACTTGGTATAAGGGAGAATTAAATTTGGTTGATCAAAAGCTGGAGAGCAATAAATAGAATAGAACGGAGATGAAAAAATGGGAAAAGTATTTTGGATTCCACTAATTTCCTCCTTTGCGACGATAGCCGTATTATATTTTATCGGTTATTTAGCGGACATAAATTTTCTTATATTTAAAATTTCACTCTCACATACTGAAATAGCTTTGCTGCCAATCTTTGTGGGGGCAGCAGTAGGGATAATAACTGAACGGATGCTTAAGAGGAAGGAGGGGGAAGTTAAATGATTGCCTATTACTACGATCAGCTTCATACATGGGGGAAAGAAGACGATTTCTTCATGGAGTTGCTACAATTAACAAAAGCTAAAAAGATTGCCGACTTGGGCTGTGGTACTGGCCGGGTAACGATAGAATTGGCAAGGGCCGGTTATGAAGTAACAGGAATCGATCCAAATGAAGAAGCCGTTCTTCGAGCTCAAAACAAAGCTCATGCACAATCGGTTTCATGGATAATCGGCGATAGCAAGGACCTTACAATTAACTCATATGATGCAGTATTGATGACAGCGAATGTGGCACAGGTTTTTATTTCGGAAGAGAGCTGGAATAGTGTACTGCAAGATGTATTTAAAGCATTAAAGCTTGGTGGGCACTTTGTTTTTGATGCGCGGAATCCTCAGGCAAAAGTATGGGAAGAATGGCAAAAAGATGAGACAGTAGACGAGCTTCAAGATATTCATACAGGGGACCCGTTGCTGTACTGGGATGAATATGAAGGTCTAGATCGGAATGTTTTTACCTTTTATGAAAAAATCAAAAATATTAATACGGATATTACATACGAAGCAAAGGTTCAGCTAATATTCCGTAGCTTTGAAGAAATTTCGTCCTCTCTTAAAGAAGCGGGATTTTCGACAGTGAACGCGTATGAAGATTTTAAATTACAGCCGGCTACGAATCAGGCAAAATCGTATGTCTTTCATTGTATGAAATGATTTGAATGATAATAGAACAGGAGAGGATTTTTTGGATAACATACTGGAAAATGCTTATCAAATTTCGGGAGTGATCCTCCTCATATGTGGTGTATATTTTTATTGGCATTTTAAAAAGTTGAAGAAACAAAACAAGCTTACATCCTCAGAACGTGCGGTTTACATTATTACACGAATTGCGATGTTTGTTTTTGCAGGGAGCTATTTTCTTCTGTTTTTAAATAATTCATAATGGCTGGGACAGTTAAGTTTGTCCCAGCTACAGTATTAAAATAGTAAATCCGATATCACTTGGATAATTAAAAGGAAAAATATAATGGGGAGCAGAATTTCAACCCATTTTCTTTTTAAATAAGGAATGATTTTTAAACCAATATGTGAGCCGACAATCGATCCGACAGCTACCGGTACAGCGACTCCCCAATTAACAATGCCATAAAATAAGTAAAATAAAAAAGCAGTCGTACAGCTTGCAAACATTAAAAAGCGAGTCATTTCAGCAGCCATTACATAGCCGACTTGTTTCTTCAGAAAATAGGTAATGTTAAGAAGTGCAGACCCTGTTCCTAGCCCGCCATCATAGATGCTGATAAAAAACGGCGCGATTAAATTAGTTTTCTTTTCGATATCCGGCTGCTCACTTACGACTTCTTTCTTCTTCCTTTTAATAACAAAAAAGAACATTACGATCAATACAGTACAGGCAACGATATTCATCGTCTGTTCCGCTAATCTTGTTGCTAAAAATGCCCCGCTTATACCGCCGCTTGCAGCAATCAGCATAAAAGGAATCATTTTTTTCAGCGAGACTCTTTTTTTCATCGTTAAAACAATGACAGTCGAAAATGAAGAAATGCCTGTTGCAAATTTATTAATCGCGACAGTCGCATGAATCGGAATTCCGACTAACAAGAGAGAAGGAAGCAATACGAATCCAGCAG
This sequence comes from Solibacillus sp. FSL R5-0691, assembly GCF_037974225.1. GTDB lineage: Bacteria > Bacillota > Bacilli > Bacillales_A > Planococcaceae > Solibacillus. Next base: position 3,382,055 of record NZ_CP150231.1, on the reverse strand, counting down.
CCCCAAACATGACCCCTACAACGGAAGCAAGTATGCCAATAGCGAATAAAATGAGCCCGTCTACTGATAGCCACTCTATAAATAAATTCTCCATACAAATCCCTCCTATTCTCAAAATACTGCTATACTACTCATAAAACAAATATATATATTTTGTGTATTCATAAATAGAAGTTATGAGTGGGGTGAGAAAATGAATTTACATACGCTAAGAATCTTCACAAATGTTGCGAAGCTAGGCAGTATAACAGAAGCAGCAAAACACCTTCATATCAGTCAGCCTGCTGTTACTGTGCAAATCCGTAAACTTGAAAGAGAAATCGGAGTTAAACTTATTGAAGGTAAAGGAAGAGGGATTCAGCTAACATATGAAGGTGAATTTCTTTATGAGCAAGGGCTACGGTTATTTCATCTGGAAGAGCAGATTGATGAAAAGTTTAAAAACTTTTTGGAAAAAAAGGAGAATATAAAAATCGCTTCTTCCTATATTTCAACGAATTATATTTTGCCGCCAATCATTGCAGGCTATAAAACGGAAAATCCGAATATCGATATGTATGTTTCACTAGGAAATGTTCAATCTGTTGAACGTCTTGTTCTTGATTATAAAGTCGATTTTGGTTTCGTAGTGCAAAGCAATATAGGTCATGAAGATTTAAACTTCGAAAAAATAATGGATATTCCATTTTGGTTTGTTGTTCATCCAACACATCCTTTAGCAAATAAAGTAGTATCGATTTTTGAGCTAAGTCAACATGATTTTATATATAGGGAACGAGGCAGTTCAACGCTGGACTTGATGGAGGCTATTTTTTATACGCATAATTGCCCGTTACCGAGGTTTGGCTTACAAATAGAAGGAGTACTGGAATCGATTAAAGTTGTTGAAGCGGGGTATGGAATGGCAATTGCTCCAGCATTCAGTGTAAAAGAAAAGTTATCGCAAGGCAGCATTGCACGCGTTTTTGTAGATCAGGTGGAAATCAGCCAGAGCCTATTTTGCTGTACAAGAAAAGTGGATAAGATGACGCATCCGTTTATTCAATATTTGAAGGAGAACTTAAGCAATTTAGATATTTAAATTGCTTTTTTTTTTATAAAAATCTATGCCAGAAAATTTTTTAAAATAGTAATCGCTTACAAAATTGACACACTTCAAATGATGGAATAATCTGAAAATATAACGTCTGGAGGTGTGAATAAATGAAATTTTTATCCAAACCTAAGCCATATAAAGAAATCATTCCGAAAGTACTGCAAGTGATTTTGAATATTGGTTTAACAGTACTGGCGTTGGCTCTTTGCGTCATGCTCATTATCGAAATGGTCGAGCTTTTAAAATTCATATTCAACGGGGAAAAGCATGAATACAAATATTTTCTGGCTAAAATTTTAGTATTCTTCCTGTATTTCGAGTTTATCACAATGATTGTGAAGTACTTTAAAGAGGATTATCATTTCCCGCTCCGTTATTTTATGTATATCGGAATTACGGCAATGCTCCGGCTTATTATTGTCGAACACGATTCCGCAATCGATACACTCATTTTTGCAGGTGTGATTCTCATTTTGATTATTAGCTATTATATTATCAATATTACACCGAGAGAAAGGCCGAACAGAAAAACGTAAATTTCAACTTATACAAAAAGGCTAATCAATAAGGTTAGCCGTCTAGCCGTTGCAATCTAACTCCTGTTAATTGATCTTCTCAACATTCAACAGCCACTTTCCGTTTGCATCCTTTGAAACAGCCATTTTTATTTTAATATCTTCAAATAAAATATCTCCTACTTTATAAATCATCGTTGCCATAGTATAGTCACAGCATTTAAATAGCGTAAATTTCTATAGGAAGCTAACTATTTAACAATTGAACTTTTACAATGAACTATAAAGTAGCAGAATTTCGAGGGTGGGACATAAGTAAAATGACCGTTAAATAACAGGAAGCCCTTTGTTAAATAACGGATATTTTGCAAAATTGATTGGAATGCAGGGCGAGTGTAGCTGACGGCTACGCCTTTCGCTACAAGCGAAGCTTCCTGCGGGAATAGCGTGACGCCTGAGACTACAGGCTCAGGCCACGCCCGCGGAAAGCGTCCCGGAATGGAAATCAATTTCAACGCTCAGCAAAAAAAAAGCTATTTTTCTCTCAGAGAAAAATAGCTTTTTTGGATTATGTCCCAGTCGCTTATTGTAATTAAGAAACCCCTTCACTCCATGTAGAACGTACGGAATGATTAGTCCTTTTCTTGTCACGCATTCTTAAATACATATTGTTAGATAAAAGCGCGATGATGATCAACACCGTTCCCACAATATCGAATACTGTTACCGCATTTCCCTGAATAATGGAAATGAACAGTGTTGTCACAGGAACAAAGTTGATGAACAGTAATGCATTTAAAGGGGTTAGGTAGCTAACGCCAATGTTCCAGCCCAATAAAGCAATAACACCCGGGAAAATAATCATAAACAGTAAGTGGGGACCTACTATGACTACATCATTAATAGCCGGTACCGGTACAGCGCCGAACATTGTTGCACCTAAAGTAACGAATAATGCCGTAACCGTTCCAAGTAAACAGCTCAATGTCGAATAGCGCAAAGCAGACCAATGACTGAATTCATTGGCACCCATTGTATAAATAACCCAGCCAACGACAGCAATAAAAATTAATAGTGATGGGATAAACTGACCCGTCGTGCCTAAAAATGCCTGGAGATCACCTTTTGTAATGACTAATACTGCCCCGACAAATGACAGCAATACACAGAGCAATGTAAATAGGGATGGACGGTGTTTAAAAATCATCCATGAAATTACAATCGAAATCATCGGCATCAGTGATTCCATAATTGAGGCCGTCATAACACCTGATTGGCCGAGTAAATCTTCGCCCCAGAAAATAAGCAAATTATAAATTGTAAAGGCCATTGTACCGAAAAACCAAAGCTGAAGGCCTTTTCCTTCCATACGGAAAGCACTCTTTCCTTCTTTCCATAATAGCAGTGCAACCAAAATGATTGTTACAGCGCCATATCGGAAAATTGTAAAGTAAAATGGATCTATATGTTTAAACGCATCATGTGCTACCGGAAACATGGCACCCCATGATACTGCAGCTATAAAACAAAGAATAGAACCTATAAAAACACTGTTTTTCAATCTTCTTTACCTCTTTCATTCAATTAATATCTACATCATCTTACAATTGAAATGGTATCTCGTAAAATGAATAAAAAACATTGTTAATATCATATTTTTTGATACCATAATAGAGGGTTATGTAGAAGGAAGGTGAAAAGTGTGGAGTTTAAAGACTTGGAAATTTTCCAGCTTGTTGCAGATAAAGGTAAGGTTACAGAAGTCGCAAAAGAGTTGAATTACGTACAATCGAATATTACATCAAGAATACAAAAGCTTGAAGCGGAGTTAAATACACCATTGTTTAACAGACATCGTCGTGGAATGATATTAACTCCCGAAGGAAAGAAACTGTTGGCCTATAGTGAAAAGATATTAATGCTGACAGAGGAAATGAAACGCGCCGTCCTGAATAAAGATGAACCAATCGGCAAACTTGAAATCGGTACAGTAGAAACGGTTTATCATTTACCGAACATCTTGTCTACCTATATAAAAAGCTATGAAAATGTAGACTTGTCACTTGTAACAGGCGTCACTGAGAAACTAGAAGAAAAAGTATTGAATTATAAATTGGATGGTGCTTTTATTACGGCTTCAAATGTTCATCCGGATCTTGAGGCGTATGATGTATTCGATGAGGAACTTGTCCTCATTACAGAACCTCGTAAGAAGACATTGGAGGGGCTGAAAGATGAACCGTTCCTATGTTTTAAAAAAGGCTGCGGTTACCGGGCTCGTCTGGAAAAGTGGTATGAGCACGAAGGTGCGATGCCCGAAAAAGTAATGGAATTCGGAACGTTGGAAACAATTATACGCAGTGTAGCAATGGGACTTGGTGTATCGTTTGTTCCGAAATCAGCGGTAGCTCACCTGGAAAAAAGCGGAGAGATTACTTGTCATCAATTGCCAAGTGAATTCAGCAAGGTGAAAACAGTCTTTATTCGCAGGGCAGATGCGTATTTAACGACAACTATCGAAAAATTTATTGAAACAATTCAACATAATCGACAGTTAATCTAAATGTCATTCTTTAGAGTTTAAGGATAAATAAATTTAAAGCAATTGATGCGTTTTCATCGCAGCGATTGCTTTTTCTTTTTAACCATTTCTTTTACGAATGGAAAGTATGATTTAAAGAGATATGAAGACATTAAAGTTATGCTTAAAAATATGGAGGATTTATCTCATTTGATACAATTCATTTAAAATAGATACTTAGGAGTGGTTACCATGAGACAAAAACTAATGGACATGCTGGAAGTTCGTAAAAATGAAATCATTCAAATCCGGAGACATTTACATCAGCATCCTGAAATATCATTCCAAGAGGAAAACACCGCACAATATATTCTCGATTTTTATAAAGGAAAAGATGTAGAAATTCATTCAAACGTAGGGAATGGCTACGGAATTATCGTAACGATTAAAGGTGGCAAGCCGGGAAAAAATATCGGGCTTCGTGCAGACTTTGATGCACTGCCGATTACCGAAGAAGCTGATGTTCCGTTCAAATCGGTAAATGAAGGGGTTATGCACGCATGTGGCCATGATGGACATACCGCCTATTTACTTGTATTGGCAGACTGTTTAATCGAGTTGAAAGATGAGATTGCAGGAACAATTAAAATTATTCACCAGCATGCAGAAGAAGTTCCGCCGGGCGGAGCGAAAAGTATTGTAGAGTCAGGGCTTCTCGATGATTTAGATAATGTTTTCGGGATTCACTTGCTGCCTATGGGACCTGCAGGATTTGTCGGTTATAATTCAGGTTTTGCGTTCAATGGCCGTGCGTACTTGAAATTGAAAATTCAAGGACGGGGCGGACATGGCTCCTCACCGCATTTGGCAAACGATGCGATTGTTGCCGGTGCCCATTTTGTCACGGCAGCTCAGACAATTATTAGCCGCCGATTAAGTCCGTTTGATATCGGTGTAATTACAATAGGATCATTCGATGGTAAAGGGACATTCAATGTCATTAAAGACAGCGTGGAACTGGAAGGCGATATTCGCTATATGACGATTGAAACGAAAGAAAAGATTGAAGCGGAAGTAAAAAGATTAGTAAGAGGTCTCGAAGAACAATTTGGTGTTACTTGCGATTTGACGTATGAAAATGACTACCCGCCATTATATAACGATCCGGAGCTAACGGCGAAAGTCGCGGGTTATTTAATAGATGCGGATGATCCGGACATTAAAGAGGTGAAGGAAGTACCACCAATGTCGCCATCTGAAGACTTTGCCTATTATGCGGAAAAATTCCCTTCTTGTTTCTTCTATATTGGCTGTACGCCAAAAGGAGTGGAAAAACCTTTCTACAATCATCACCCAAAATTTAATATCGATGAAGATGCTCTTCTAGTAGCAGCAAAAGCAGTGGGACAGGTTGTTGCCGGCTACTATGAAGAATAAAATTTATAAAAGTTTCGGATTCACGCCGAGGCTTTTTTTATTGGATAACATCTATACCGAACATCTCATGCAACAACTGTATATACTAATTTGATGCGTAAAAACGAACGAGAGAAGGGTGTGTTCAAGTGCTTAAAGAATGGCATGAAGAAGTTGAGGCAGTATACGATCAAGTGGTTGCTTGGAGAAGACATTTGCATGAGAACCCTGAACTGCCATTTCAAGAGGTACAAACGGCGAGAATGGTCGGTGATATTTTAGCTGGGTATGGGATTGAAGTTCAACGGAATGTTGGCGGGCATGGTGTAGTCGGTATATTAAAAGGGGGAAATCCAGGGCCAAACATTGCACTAAGAGCTGATATGGATGCATTGCCGATTCAACAGGAAAATGACGTTCCCTATAAATCGCAAGTACCGAATGTTATGCACGCATGTGGTCATGATGCACATACGGCAACATTGTTAGGGGTGGCAAAAATATTAAGCAAATACCGAGATCAGTTACACGGAACGGTTAAATTTATATTCCAACCTGCTGAAGAACAATTCCCGGGTGGGGCTATTCAAATGATAGAAGAAGGTGTACTGGAAGGGGTAGATGTGATTTTCGGTAATCACTTACTATCTTCTGTTCCATTTGGTAATTTTACGGTACCAAAAGGGAATGCAACGGCTTCCAGCGATTATGTAAAGATTAAAATAATCGGTAAAGGTGGACATTCTTCTGCTCCCCACACTTCAGTCAATCCGATTGTGATAGGTGCACAAATCGTCAATCAAGTTCATCTGTTGTTAAGCCAAAAAGTTGATCCGGTACAACCAGTAGTAGCGGCTATTACTATGTTCAATTCCGGTGTAGCAATAAATGTAATACCGGAAGAAGCTACGATTGCAGGTACGATTCGTACTTTTAATCAAGGGCAAAGGGAAAATGTCAAAACGGTTTTGACCCATATTCTCAACAATGTCACAGTAACTTACGGGGCCACTTATGAGCTGGAATATAAGAGGGGGTATCCGCCATTAGTAAATACGGATAAAGAAGCAGAAATTGTAAAAGACTTACTGAATAATATCGACCATTTAAGTGTAATTGAAATCCCTCCTATTATGGCAAGTGAAGATTTTGCCTATTATCTCCAACATGTTCCCGGAATATATTTTTATACGGGTTCAGCTACAGAGGACCCCGCTACGCAATTTCCTCATCATCATCCAAAATTTAATATCGATGAACGGGCAATGAAAAATTCGGCGAAAGGATTTCTCAGTATTGTCCATCATTATTTAATTCCAGAGGATGCTTAACATTTTTCTGATTTGAAACCTTTTCCAAATTAAGAAAGTATAAAGGAGAAGGGGGAATGAATATGAAATACTTTTTTATTGGTACAGGACTATCTCTAATCGGTATTTTGCTTGCTATTATTATTTGGGATGTTTATATGATTTCCAATATTACGAGCGGGATTGGTTTTATCTTTTTAATTGTGGCATGCCTTTTTTCCGGGGCGTTTGTAAATGGTGACCGGATGAGGGCAAACTTGGCAATGGAAACGAAAGAAAGCTGGGTTCAAAGAAATAAGATTGCTTGGTGTTCCCTCATAATGGCAGTTCCTAACTTTGTCGTTGCATTCATTTTTTACTATTATTTAGGCTATTAATTTATCACTCAAAAACATTACCATTATATACTTGTATTCATATAAATTCAGTTTAAGTAATATGTTAAGGTATTATAGATTTTGGAGAAGTGGGGTTAACTAGATTGAAGGTACTTCAATTAGCATTTTTATTAATTTTTGCAGTTTGTTTTATTACTGTAACGCCAGCATCGGCAGAAGAAAAAACAATCGATCAGTATTACATGGATGATGTAAGTTATGAACATGGCGCATATGAGCAGTTGGAACGTTTCTTGTATGCAAATATTATCGATGGATATGAAGAACCAACAGTTTATGAAGAAGATGGGGAAGTATACGAATATACTTCAATCCTTTTAAAGCCCGAAAATAGTATTACGCGTGCACAGTTTACAAAGATATTAGTGAACGCAATGAATTTAAAAAACGGTGATCTAAAAAAAGAGTTCCCTGATGTAAACAGTTCTGCCTGGTATTATGATTTTGTCCAAATTGCCAGCAGTCAAGGCATTATTACCGGGAAAGAAGACGGTACGTTTAAACCGAACGATAAAATTACACGTGCCCAAATGGCAGCGATGATTTATCGTGCATTTAATGGAACAGTGGATTTCTCGAAAACAGGGAAATTGTTTACCGATGTAAATTCGAATAGCTATTCCTATGAAGCGATTGTAAAAACAGCAGGTGCCGGTATTGTAAATGGCTACGGAGAAACATTTAAACCGAATGATTATGCAAAACGTTCTCATGCAGTATTGATGATTGACCGTGCACTGCATTTAGAGAATGGTGAAGCAGCAGATGAGGCTTCAATCATTGCCACAGTAAATCGCTATATTGATCAAGAGTTTGAATTTTCTTCAGACACGGAAAATGTGGATGATATGGAGGCGCTCTATCGTGAAACGACAACAGGGTACTATTTAGCTTATTCACTTGATAGTCAATTGCTATTGGAAGACGCAGATTTTTCAACTGGCTCGAGTTCATCTCAAAAAATCGGCGAGTATTCTAGTAAGTTGATTTCGCTGAATAAACGTTTTGCGGCAGTGAAAATTGATGATTTGAAAGTTCATATAAAGATGACTGATCCGGAAATCAACTTTAATCTGGAAATGACATTGGACTTATCCGGCACGGCTTACTTAAAGAAAACAGATGACGGCCTGTGGAAAATCTATAATTTGGTCTATGATGAAGAAGATTATGATAATATGCTGACTGCTGCAGCAGCAATGGAAGAAGAATAGTGAAAATTCCCCTTTTCTATTTAGTAGAGGAGGGGATTTTTTTATGGAAAAATGTCGGTCTGTTGATAGAATGGTATTTTGAAAATTGAAATATTTATATATTATTATTTAGTATATAATAACTTAAAAGGGGAGATGGATGATGCATACAAAATTACAAGCAGTAGTAGATACGATGGAGTTATATCAGGCAACTTTTCCGGAAGATGCATGTATCGTTGTAGCAAATAAATCTGAGGTTATCGGATATCAGCCTGGTCAGGTAATTGATTTGAAAATTGCTGTAGGGATGAAACTGGAGAACTTCCGAGGAACCGTTACAGAGCGGGCATTAACATCCAAACGTTTTTTAAGAGAAGAAAAAGGTCCTGAAAAATTTGGATTTGCTTATATTTCAACAGCACAGCCTATTTTTGATAACGGTGAAATAATTGGGGTCGTTAGTGCCATTATTTCAAATGAAAAAATGGATTCTATGCGCCAATTAGCGACAGAGTTATCGAGTGCAGTAGAGGAAATGACCGCGACGAATGAAGAGTTAACTTCAGCGAGCATGGATGTTTCAAATCGTTTGGACGGGCTTGTCACATCTACAGAAACGATGACCGCAGATATAGGGGAAATTAATCAAATGGTCGAACTTGTAAAAGGGATTGCATCGAAATCACAAATTTTAGGATTAAATGCATCAATTGAGGCTGCCCGTTCTGGTGAGCATGGAAGAGGCTTTGCAGTTGTAGCGAAGGAAATTCAAAAAATGGCGCAGAACAGCAAAGAAAGCGCAGAAAAAATTGCTGCGCAGTTAAATAATATTCGTGTTTCCATTGAAGATGTAAATGGAACGACAAGCCAAATCGCAGCGTTTACAGAACAGTTTGCTACAAGTATGCATGAACTGAACGATGCATATGGAAGTGTGAATGGCACGGCAGAAAAGTTGTTGGAAATTAGTGAAGTAAAATAATAGAATCGAATAACCACTCCGAAAGATGATCGGAGTGGTTGTTTTTAATTTATATTCAATCGGCTTTTAAGGAGGCAGCCAGTATATTGCGATTTACTGCTCCTATATATTCCATTAATTGTTACAATAAGTAAAAGAGGTGAATGGAATGTTCGGTACCGATGATTATAAAAAAATAGAAAAGTATAGAAAACATTTCGTGATTTTTAATCTCATTACGATTCTATTTTTTACGGGAATATCTTTTACTTTTGTTATTCCAAATTTAAAGGGATTTGATTTAGGCTCTACATTGATAGTGTTTTTAATCTATATTGTTGTTGCAAATGTTTTTGTAGGGATTTTTGTTCACAAAATAGAATTGGTTTTCTTCATTTCGTTGTTATTCAGTGCTCTTGGAATGGGCTGGCGTCTATGGCTTGAGTGGGGGGAATTCAGTTTAGTCGAACATACAAACATTGTTGTGATGATAGGTTATCCATGTATTACAGCACTTATAATCACACTAATTTATGCTGTTTCAGAAAAGTTCAAAACGAAAAAGATCGTCATGATAGATAGGGAATAGAAGAGATTCATAAAATCAGAAAGGTGGATATAAATGGAGTTTCGATTGGCTACTACAGAAGATATGGAAATATTAATAGATTTACGCAAACGATTATTAGTGGAGGAAGGGCAAACAGTATCTTCCAATATCGATGAACAATTAAGAAGCTTCTTTGATAAGCAATTAAACTCTAATCAATTTGTTCAATGGATTATCGAGGAAGAGAAACGTGCGATCGCTACAGGGGGCATTCAGTTTATTTCTTTTCCCCCTAGTTATTCCAATTCTACAGGAATTCGCGGCTATATTTTAAATATGTATACAGTCCCGGAAAGCAGGGGTAGAGGGCTTGCCAAACAGTTGGTGGAGCGGTTGCTGGCAGAAGCACAAGAAAGAAATGTGCACCACATATTTTTGATTTCCTCACCGATGGGAAAACCGTTATACAAAAAAATTGGTTTTAAGGAAAATGATATTTATATGGAGTATTTCATTAAATAGTTTAGGGGATGAGGAAATGATTTTAGAAACGGAAAGACTCATATTAAAGCCATATGAAATTGAATTTGCGGATGCTATTTATGAAGTGGTAAAGCATAGGGAAATCGCGGATACGATGGTCATGATTCCGCATCCGTACCCACGGGAAGTCGTTGATCAGTGGATTTCCTATTTGCAAAAAAGCTTTGAGCAAGGGACAGCCTATGAGTTTGCTGTGTTTTTAAAAGAGAACGGCCGCTATATTGGGAATTGCGGACTCGTTACAGTTTCAAAAAACCACCGTAATGCAGAGGTAGGTTATTTTATCGATGTCGCAGAGTGGGGTAAAGGCTATGCGACAGAAGCATGTAAAAAAATAATAGATTACGGATTTCAGGAACATCAGTTAAATCGAATTTACAGCCGTTGCATGGTTAGAAATGTCGCATCAAGAAAAGTAATGGAGAAGTCCGGCATGGTGTGGGAAGGACGCCATAGACAGGAGTTTTTAAAGGACGATATATATGAAGATATGGATTATTTAGCTATTTTAGCTGAAGAATATTTTAATTAGAGTATGCAGGCTTAAAGAAACATTCTATTAATGGCAGGGTTTTAAATTTTCTATCTAGAACCTTTTAAAATAAGCGATAATGAAACTTTTAAAAGGACTGATGAAATTGGAACAAATTCAGCAGAAAATAAATACAACGCCAAAACATATTGTGTCTGCCGCAACAATTGTACTGAACAGTAAAAATGAGATTCTGCTTATAAAAGGACCTAAAAGAGGATGGGAAATGCCTGGCGGTCAAGTAGAAGAAGGCGAATCTTTGACTGCTGCAGCGATTAGGGAAACAAAAGAGGAATCGGGAATTGACGTGGAAATACTTAAATTCTGCGGTATTTTTCAAAATGTAGAGAAATGTATTTGCAATACACTTTTTCTGGCAAAACCAATCGGTGGGACACCGACAACTTCACCGGAAAGTCTGGAAGTCGGTTATTTCCCCATTGAAAAGGCCATGGAAATGGTGACGGCCGGAAATTTTCGCCAAAGAATAGAATATTGTTTAGATGCAACGAAACACCCGTTTTTCATAGATTTTTAAATGAAGTATCCTTGAGGCGATTTGTACCGTGAAGGAGGTTTTTCTGTGAAAAAGTTATTCTTTGGATTAGGTATTTCCCTAGTATGTCTAACAGGATGTTCTACAAATGAGAAGGAATTTGTGTCCACCAGTGAAAGGAATAGTTCGCAAACGTTGGTGCAATACGAAACAATTGCTGCTAATTTAGAGGCACCTTGGGCTATTAATAAACTTGGTGACGTTTTTTATATAACGGAGCGAACAGGGCATATTGTAAAAGTGGAGCAAGGAGAAGTGACAAGGCAGGAAGTGAAGCTTGAAAAAATGCTTTCCACTGCTTCAGAAGCGGGGCTGCTTGGCTTAGTATTAGCACCGGATTTTGAACAGTCAAATGAGGCATATGCGTATTATACGTATGAAAATGGGAGTGACCAATTTAACCGGATTGTATTACTTTTCCTTGAAAATAATAAATGGCGGGAACAAAGCGTACTTCTCGATGGAATCCCTAGTGGTACGTATCATCACGGAGGACGTGTGAAAATTGGTCCGGATCAGAAGCTTTATGCGACAGCAGGTGATGCATCGAATCCGCAAACTGCACAGGACTTGTCTACACTCGGCGGAAAAATATTGCGCCTAAACTTAGATGGGAGCATTCCGGACGACAATCCTTTTCCGAACTCATACGTATACAGTTACGGACATCGAAACCCGCAAGGTATTACGTGGTCACCGGACGGCACAATGTATGCAAGTGAGCATGGACAAAGCGCAAATGATGAAATCAATAAAATTGAAGCTGGGCAAAATTATGGCTGGCCATCAATAGAAGGAGAACAAACGCAGGAAGGATTCATATCTCCTTTATTTACATCAGGTAGTGAACATACATGGGCCCCTTCCGGTATGGCATTCTTCAACAACAAGCTATATGTTGCGGCACTGCGGGGAACAGCAGTCCTTGAATTTGATTTGCAGACAAAAGAGGTAAAAGAAATCGTCAATAATATGGGAAGAATCCGCGATGTCTGGATTGAAGATCATACATTGTACTGGATTACGAATAATACAGACGGGCGCGGTACACCAGGAGAAAAAGATGATCAGCTGTACAAGCTTGAGCTATAGCAAAAGGAGTGTAAAAGTGAAATAACTTTTGCACTCCTCTTTTTGTCGTTGCTGTTATTCTGACTGTTCATCCCAAAACAGTTCATCCAAAGTCTTGTTTAATGTTCTGCATATGGCGATACAGACACTTAATGTCGGATTATACTTGCCAAGCTCGATGAGTCCAATTGTTTGGCGTGTAACCCCAACCTTTTTTGCGAGTTCATCCTGTGATAGATCATGTTCAATTCGAGCCATTTTCAAGCGTATATTTTTCATCGGTTTCGCCCCGCATCATCATCTTCATCTTCAAGCATTTTACGGTTCACTTTTTGACTTTTATTCAATGCGCTTTTATAGGCAGCAAATAAAAGCAGTAAATAGAATGGAACGTAAATCATAAGCGAAACAATAAACACTATAAAGAAATATTCAATTGCTTGAGCAGAACTGTCCGCATATTGGTATGCACTGTTAACTCCCATGAAAAGTGCGATGATCAGACCTAAACCAATACCGACAATCAGCTGTTTTGTACTGTATGAAAACTTGCTGTTGGCATCATGAAGTTCAACTTCATCCGAAAATACCCCGAGTTGCGCCGAACGGAAGCCGTAATATAAACTCCCACATATTAAAATGACCATCTCTGTTGCAACAGACTCCATACTTATTCCGGAAAGGTAAAATTTAACCGCAATTGAAGCGATAACAATGATCATCGTAAGTATATAGATTTCCCGGTAAATTTTATTTTGCGTGTTGTACACACGCTCATCTACTATCTTTTTGTTCCAAAACCCCATTTTATCCCCTCCATATTTGTTTTTGTTAATCTCATTATACATTATATAATTCATAATGAAATTTATATATGTCATTTTGTAATTTATTTTATTCAATTGCAATAAAAAAACCATGACTGCTGATGAAAGCAGTCACGGCATATGTTCTTTGATTATTTAACAATACCTAATGAGTCGAGCGGGTAAAAACGGATCGATGTAGAGCCGAGAATTTGATCTTTTGAGACTAACCCGATGCGTGGATCTCGGCTGTCACTACTTTTACGGCGGTTATCACCCATAACAAAATAATAGTCATTCGGAATTTCTGATACACCAGCTATATCTTCCAGTGTGAAATCGAGAGTCAAATCACCAGGATCGTTAAGAGCAGACTTATATTCATCCAAATAAGGTTCGTCGATTTCCTGACCATTTATATAAAGTACATCATCTTTATATTCGATATGGTCACCTGGAAGTCCGATAATCCGTTTAATAAAATATTCGCTTTCCAGACCATCAAACACAATGACATCGAATCGATCAAAATCATGAAGCGATTTTCCGATTTTATTGACGATAATCCGGTCTCCGTCTTCATATGTCGGCATCATGGAAGCACCTTTCACATCAATTGGAGTGAAAATAAACATTCGAATAGCTACAACAAACAAGGCGGTTATGGCGATAACTTTAATCCATTCAAAAAGCTCATTTTTTTCTTTTTTCATTTTCTATAACACCTCCTTAAAGAACCTAGCAGCTTGAGTTGAAATTATTTTACAACCCCATGAAGCTTTAATGCTTCCACAAACACATCCGCAATGTTCAACATAGACTGTTCATCAACATCAAATCTTGGATGATGATGCGGGTAGATGGCATCGATCTCCGGATTGCCGCCGCCTGTGAAGAAAAACGTGCCGGGCTTTTCCTGTAAATAATAAGTGAAATCTTCTGCACCCATACGAGGTGGAGCATTCAATACTTGCAAGTCCGGCAAGTTTATTGAAACAGCTTCGCGAAGCATAGCTGTTTCGTTCGGGTGATTATATACAGCGTCATAGCCACGAGTATATTTAAATTCAAGTGTTGCACCGTACTGAATTTCAATCGCTTTGCATAAATTGTTCAACTTTTGCTCTACCATATCGCGAATCGCCGGATTGAATGTACGCACTGTTCCTGTTAAATGTGCTTTGTCTGGGATGACATTGCCGACTGTGCCACTTTCAATTTTTCCAATTGTAATAACAGCAGATTCAATCGGATCAGTATTTCTGCTGACGATTGGCTGCACACCAAATACAAACTGTGCCGCTGCAACAATCGGGTCTACTGTTTCGTGAGGAGATGCACCATGTCCGCCTTTACCTTGAATCGTAAGTTCAAAAAAGTCGGCTGCTGCCATTGCGTAGCCTTCACAAAACAGCACAGTACCTAATTCGCTCCACGATGAAACATGAGAACCGTACACATAGTCGACACCGTTAAGACATCCTGCTTCTACCATTGCCTTTGCACCACCTGGTACAACTTCTTCCGCAAATTGATGGATGAATACGATATTGCCATGAAGTGCGTCACGGTTATCAGCAAGTGATTTTGCCAACCCGAGTAGTGCAGCTGTATGGATATCATGACCACAAGCATGGCTTACTCCATCGACTTGCGATTTGTAAGGAACATCTTTTTCATCTTGAATCGGTAGTGCGTCAAAATCTGCGCGGAACGCAATTGTCGGTCCATCAAAGGCACCTTTTAAATAGCCTACAACGCCATTACCACCAACATTCTCTTTAACATCAATCCCATAAGAACGAAGCTTTTCGGCAACGAGTTTTGGTGTATTCACTTCTTTAAATGACAGCTCCGGATACATATGCAGATGTCTTCGGATTTCTATCATATCCTCATAGTTTGCTTGCAGTTTCTCTTTTACGCTCATCTTCTCCACCCCTGAAAAATTATTCGTTATTCAATGCTTCCCATTCTTCTCTAAGTAACCCCATGCGAATCGAGTCATAATAATGCCCTTCGTAATAGCGAACTTTACGGATTTTGGCTTCAAGCTGCATCCCCAGCTTTTCACCAACGCGAATCATGCGTTCATTGCCTGACCATGTCGTGAAGCCAACACGCACTAATGGCATTGTATGAAATAAATGTGCAATCCATAATTTTAGTGCCCGTGTTCCAATACCTTTTCCCCATGATTGTCCCTCATGCAGGACGATGCCCATTTCAAGCCACTTTGACGGTTCGTGTTCCCAGTAGTAGGAGATAATCCCACGGACAACCCCGGACACTTCAATAACCCACATGCTAGTATTTCCGATCCAATCATGCATTGTTTCGATAAATTGTTCATATGGAATCGCTCTATGCGGATAATACGGTGCATCCCATTTTTTCCATTCTGGCTGCTCATCCTTATAAATGAGTTCCCATAAACGGTCCATATCTTGTTCTAAAATTGGTCGTATGATTAGTTCCTGGTCTGTATACATTGTTTTCCTCTTTTCAAATAATTTTCTGTTTATAATGGATTGAAAAGAGTGGAAAGATTACTTTTCAATCACGTTCGTAAATGTTCTCATTTTTATCAATCCTTTCAATGGAAATTACTATTATTTTATCAGAATATTCCAGTAAAAGTAGAAATTATTGAACTTTAATAGAATGTTTAAGTAAAAAATTGGATAGATTTCAAATGAAACTGAGACCAACTGAAAGTAAAAAATATAAAGAAAAAGTAAAAAATTATAAAAAATAGTCGAAATTATCTAAAAGAACTACCAAAATCAATAACTAAGAACTATAATTATGGTTTGAAGAATGCAAATTTTTAGAAAATATATTAGAAAAGAATCACTAAATAGAAGTTGGTGAATAGATGGTGAAAACAGAAGATACAAATGTGCTAAGTTCAATGCAGCTAACAGTAGAGGAATTACAAAATATTAAAGTTGCATTAGACGAGTCGTCCATTTTGGCTGTTACAGATCAACGAGGCATTATTACAATGGTAAATGACCGATTTTGTAAAATTTCCAAATATGAACGTTGTGAACTCATTGGCAAAGACCACCGACTTTTAAATTCTGGCTATCATCCTAAGAAATTTTTTAAGGAAATGTGGCGTACGATCGGTTCTGGTAAGACATGGCATGGGGAAGTATGCAATCGCGCAAAGGATGGTTCAACATATTGGGTACAGACGACGATTGTGCCTTTTTTGAATGAGAAAGGAAAACCGTATCAGTATATTTCGATTCGTAACGATATTACGGCACAAAAGAAAATTGGGGAAATGATACATATTGCACACCATGATGATTTGACAGGTCTGCCAAATCGCCGGATGTTACTTAATGATTTAAAAACACTGATCGAAGTTGAGCAACAACCGTTTTCACTTATGTTATTTGATGTGAACCGTTTCAAAAATATTAATGATGGCTTAGGTCATCGTGTTGGAGATATGTTTTTAGTAGAAATTGCAGAGCGAACAAAAACGTTGAATAGTCCGCTTCAGACTTTTTACCGTTTAAGTGGGGATGAATTTATCTGTATATTAAGAGATTCAGACCTGTTAGAAAGTACTGCAGAAAATATACAGGCGTTATTTAAACACCAATTCAATTTAAATAACCATGCGTTTTATGCATCGATCAGCATCGGGGCGGTAAATTACCCGGAACATGGGCACTCAGCGCAAGATATTTTAAAATATGCAGATATTGCGATGTATGAAGCGAAAAAAAGCAACAATAAAGGTTTTGTCGTCTATAAAAAACAACAGCGCTTTTCACATAACCAGCTACTGACATTGGAAACAAAGTTACATGATGCCATTAAAGATGAGGCATTTGAACTGTATTACCAACCGAAAGTGAATCTCCAAACGAACAAAATTGAAGGTATGGAGGCACTGATTCGCTGGTTTGATGATGAGCTTGGTTTTGTACCTCCGGATCAGTTCATCCCATTTGCAGAGGATTTCGGGCTGATCAGTGATATTAGTGAGTGGGTTATTGCTAAAGCCGGTCGTCAAGTAACAGAATGGAATGAACAGTATAATTTAAATCTTCGCGTAGCAGTAAATATTTCGCCTAGTCATTTGAAAGCAGATAACTTTATCGAGCGCTTAAATCATATTTTATTGCAGCATGAAATTTCACCAAGCGCGCTGGAAATCGAGATAACAGAAATGAGTTTTTTAGATCAAAATTCAGATTTGCTCCATACAATTAAGCAATTGAATGAAATGGATATTACGTTAGCTATTGATGATTTTGGGACTGGCTACTCTTCATTGAGCTATTTAAAAAAGTTCCCGGTAGACTTATTAAAAATCGATCGTACATTTATTCATGAAATGTATAAAAACAATGCAGACATTGCGATGGTTTCTGCGATGATTTCTTTGGCCCGCGCACTTAATTTAAAAGTAGTGGCAGAAGGTGTCGAAGAACATGAAGACTTACACCTTTTACGGGAGTTTGACTGTGAATTTGTACAGGGTTACTATTATAGCCGCCCATTGACGATCGATGACTTTTCGCAACGTTTAAGCGAAAAGGGGATACTCGTATAAAAATCCACGCAGATTGATCTTTCAATTTGCGTGGATTTTTTTATGGTATGAGTGTAATACTTGGATTAATTTCGAGAAGTTTTTTTACAAACAGTTCCTTATCTTTTGGAGAGACAAGAATGATTTGAATATGCGGGTCAAAGGTAATTTCTATCCGGTCAATTGACATAGCCGGAGCTGATAGAGGATTTTTCGATGGGCGTAAGCTTCGGATTTGGTTGATGGGAATACGCTTTTTATAAATCCCGCCGTAAACGATGAGTTCATCCTTTTCGATAACGTATTTT
The DNA here is from genome assembly GCF_037974225.1 of Solibacillus sp. FSL R5-0691. GTDB lineage: Bacteria > Bacillota > Bacilli > Bacillales_A > Planococcaceae > Solibacillus. The sequence goes on along the minus strand of NZ_CP150231.1, from coordinate 3,363,715 downwards.
GTACCAAAAAACAGGATGCATAATAGGACAATTATAAGTGCCGTAACAAGCAGCAAAACAGCACTTGGTTCAGTAATGACCCCGTATATCATCGAGATGGGCACAAAAATAAAAACTATAGCTATCCAAATATCCACTTTTGATTTAAAAATCATGAAACGGCCCCCTTCTCCTTATAGCTTATAACATAGAGGCAGAAATTAAAAATACAATTCTAGTAATAGGGGATAGGTTATTTAATTCCATATTTTCGATCCAATGTTACAAGGCGCGCATCGTCATTCGGACGGTTCATGACTAAGTCGGCAATAATTTGAGAGCCAAGCATACTATAAACCGTGCCGTTACCGCCAAATCCGAGCAGGTAATAGTGATTCGGCTGTTCTGGATGCTGTCCGATAAAAGGGAGATGGTCTAAAGACTCGCCGAAGGAAGCACAGTATTTATATGGGGCATGGAAATTTTCATCAGGCAATAACTCATGTAGCTTATCCAGCAGCACGTTAGCCATTGCATCCACTTTTGTTTCATTTTTGGCAGGATCGGCTTTCTTTTCGTCTAATCCGCCGATTACTACACGGTGATCTACCGTCTTTCGCATATATAAATACGGGCGAGCTGTTTCCCAAATGAGTGCATTTTCATACCAGCCTTCAAAGCCGGGTTTTTGCTCTGTCACAATCGCATAAGAACGGTTAATGTCAGCCCCCTTCATTTTTCCGTAAGGAAGACGCTCATACCCGGTCGTGTATACAATGCGGGATGTTGTAAAGGTTCCGTTCATAGTGTGCAAAGTGATCTCATTTCCCTCATCTTCAATCACATTGGCATACGTATTTTCAAATAAATCGAGTCCTTTTGCAATCAGCTGCTCAGTTAGTGAAACAACGAACTTATAAGGATTTATTTCTGCATCATTTTGTGTGTACAAAGCGGCAGGAGCTTTAAATGGCAAGCGCTTTTCTACGACTAATTCATTCCAAAATTCAGCAGGGAATCCGTTCTTCACCAACATTTCACATTCCTTTTCCAGCTTTGATACATCTTTTTTTTCACTGGCAAAACAGATGCTGGGACGTCGTATAAAATCTGCAGTATCTTTTAGAGGTTGTGCAATTTTTTCAATCTCGTCAACTGCTTCATAGCAAAGTTTATAAAAGCGTACAGCATCCTCCTCTCCAATTTTTTCACTTAGTTCATGTAATTGAATATCATTTGAATATTGAAGTAATCCTGTATTTGCCGAGGTACTGCCGGAGCCAATCTCGTTTCGTTCTAAAACGGCTACCGTTAAGCCTTCATCAATTAGTGCTTTCGCTGTCAGTATTCCGCTCATTCCCGCACCTACGACAATTGCATCATAATGAGGTTTGATTGGTGGGTTGGTGTGAGGTTGTTTTAAAAGTGTTGTTGGCCAAAATAATAAACCGTTGTGTAATTCCATAAATAGTCCTCCTCGTATAATCTAAAGAATAATTCCCGCTCTTTGCTGTTTCTAACCTTGAAATTTTTAATAACTTACTTTCGGGGTAAAGGGGAAAGAATAGAAATTAAAAGGAGGGATATGATGGATCCTTATATTTTCGGGTTTTTCACGATTGCCTATATTGCCATCTTCGCCTGGGGAATGGCAAAACATAAAAAAACGGCATCTGCCATTTTGTTTTTAGTTATTGCCGCTCTGATTTACGATAATGCAATATTAGCGTTAGGGCATCTCATCGGAGAGGGAGACCTTCTTGAAACCCTAAGCTATGGCCGTTTTTGGCTTCATGCAATCTTTACCCCTACGTTAATACTTTTTTCATTATTTGTAATGAAAGAGGCAAATCTACACTTCGCCTATAAGAACTGGGTTCCCTTTACATTTGGTGCCTTATGGATTGTTGCCATGATTGTAGAATATTTTGCGGAATTGAGTGGACTGGAACTAGCTCCGGAAGAATCGTATGGTGTACTTAGCTACAGTACAACAGAAGCAGCGTCCGGACCGCCGCCAATGATTTTGATTGTCCTTGTCGCTTTATTAATTGCCGCAATCATGCTTGGCAGGAAAAGAAAATGGTGGTGGATGCTTGTCGGGACAATCGTTATGACAATCGGTAGTGCATTTCCGATTGATATTGGGAGTGACGCAATTACAAATGCCTTTGAGCTAGTATTAATTGCGACTTTAATGTGGACAGCGATTCATTTTTCGAATGACAGACCATATAGAAGATTTTAATGAAGAATAATTGTGCTAAGGGGGATCGCTTAGCACAATTATTTTTTGTATACTACCTTGCAATGAATAATAGTGTTTGTTAAACTACTGTATAATGAATAGTAGTGAGGTGAAATAATGAATCCTCAATTTAAAAAAGGCGTGCTGAATTTATGTGTCCTCGCCTTGTTGGAAAAGAAAGATATGTATGGATATGAACTCGTTCAAGCAATTTCTACACAAATCGAAATATCAGAAGGGGCGGTATACCCGCTGTTGCGCAGGTTAACAAAAGACGGTCTTTTTACAACATATTTAATGGAGTCCACAGAAGGCCCGCCGCGTAAATATTATCAAATTACCGAACTAGGGATTGAACAACTACAGAGCTTACGTAATGAATGGGAAAGTTTTATTTCAGGTGTAAATACTTTAATTCAAGGGAGCGAATAAAATGAACGAACAGCAATTTTTGGATTTACTTGATTACCATTTAGTAAAATTACAACAGCAAGAAAGAGATGACATCCGCAGAGACTTTGAAGAGTATTTTGAAAATGGTCGTACAGAAGGAAAAACGACAGAAGATATTATAAAATCATTTGGAAGTATTGAAGAATTGGCGGAAGAGCTCCTTGCTTCATATGATGAAGAAGATTTCATGGAAAATGTTGCGGTTGTAAAAAATGATAAGCTAATTCCGTACCAAAATGTAGAAATTGAAGCTAACGGTGTGAATGTGGTAATTGTTCCTACTGACGCTGAAGAGGCTCTTATTGAAACAAAGGATAAGGATCACCTGACAGAAGCAGCGATGCAGATCAAAGATGATACGCTATATATCTCGATTAAGCGTCAGGAACAGGTTCGCCGTTTTTGGTTTATTACGATAATAGGAACGATCAATACAATAGATACAGTTGTTTATCTGCCTAAAAAGCAGTATGAAAAGCTTGTGATTCATAATGACAATGGACGGATTAAAGTGTCGGAAACAATTGCGCAGGAATTTTACCTGCAATCAGATAACGGACGCATCTTAACAGACTATATCCAAGGGAAAGTTCTTGATGCCCATTCGGCTAATGGGCGAGTGGTGCTTACAGAAACGAATATTGACCATGTAAAGGCAAGTTCAAATAATGGACGGATTATCGCAGAGAATGTGAAGGGTCAAGAGCTTCAGTTTGATTCAGATAACGGACGTGTCGAAATGAAAAATGTTTTAGGTGAAATTAAAGCACGATCACGAAACGGCCGGATCGTTGCACAGTTAAATACTGTCCAATCACCTATAAATTTTGAAACCGATAATGGTCAAATAATATTGAGTACAGAAGGCAAAATTCAAAATATAGAAATTGATAGCTGGACCGCTTGGGGATCTGTATCCATTTATAATGAAAAAACATCGCATTATTCGCATGGAACTAGAGCAAACACTATAAAGTTAAAAACAAGCAATGGGAAAATTACGGTTGAGGACCTTTTAGCTCAGTAATCTATGGAAAAGTTAGAAATTCATCGGCACAATCCGTATAATAAAACTAATGATAGTTGAAATGGAGTCGTTAACGATGAAAACATATAGCTTTAAATTATTTGGTGGCTATAAGGTGATACTTGATAAAACAGAAATAACAATTGACTATGCCGGCGAAAAGTTTCTATTTATAAATAAATCTAAGCCCCGTATGAAAACTATTTCTTACGATGACATATTGAGAGTCGATTACAAGGAAGCCGGTATGACATTCGGTTATGTGCGTCTTATTACTGCGGAAAATGCGCCATATGTTAGCAGTTCGTATGTCGCGCAGCATGATGAAAACGCCTGGATGGTCGAAAAGGATGAAATTAGTTTTTTAAATGAAGTATTGGGTGTGCTGAAAAAGCGCTGTAAAAATATACAGTTCGCTCAATTGAAAGCTTAAAATTAATACATTGCACGTCAAAAGTATTTGATGTGTTTTTCTATAGTAAAAAAAGTGCTCCGAAGAATACTTCGCAGCACTTTTTTTACTTTAAACTATCTGCATTTTTGACCACAGCTGTTTGTAGTAGGAATGGGAGTCAATAAGCTCCGCGTGTGTACCTTCACCTGACAGCTGGCCGTCTTCGAACAGTAAAATCTGGTCGGCATTAGTAATTGTAGAAAGACGATGTGCAATAATGATCGTCGTCCGGTTTTGCATTAATGTATGCAATGCAAGCTGTACTTCGCGCTCGGATTCATTGTCCAAATTGGATGTCGCTTCATCAAGCAGCAATATTTGAGGATTGCGTAATATTGCCCGGGCAATTGCAATCCGCTGCTTTTGTCCCCCTGAAAGCTTAATACCGCCTTCTCCAACTTCTGTTTCGATTCCTTGTTCAAGTGCCATGACAAATTCATAGGCATAGGCGGCCTTCAATGCATCTATTACTTGTTCGTCTGTTGCTTCGCTTTGACCGTACAAAACATTTTCGCGGATTGAGCCATTCATAAGTGGTGCATCCTGCGTCACATAGCCAAACAATTTTCGCCATTCATATAAATCATATTCTTCAATATTCGACTGTCCATATAAAATTTTGCCCTCTGTTACTTCATAAAAACGTTCGATTAAAGAAAACATTGTCGTTTTTCCACCGCCACTGCTACTTACAAATGCGGTTGTCTTTCCGGAAGGAATCGTAAAGTTCATTCCTTTTAAAATAGGCTGCTCGGCATATTGGAACTTTACATTTTGAAAAACGATATTTTGTGCCTTAGCAGGAATTGAAAGACCGGATAATTTTTCGGTTGCCTGAGCGATAATTGCTTGAATACGTTCTGTTGCTCCAAGCGCTTTCTGTAAGGCTGTAAAAAATGTCGCCATTTGCGTAAAGGGAATAATGATTTGCACAAGGTAAATCATTATCGCCACAAGCGCTCCTGAAGATATTGCTCCCGAAGATACTTGTGTTCCCCCATATCCGAATAAAAGAATCAGCACAATCATCATAATGAGCGTCATAATCGGAGATAAAATAGCGAGGATTTTCGCCTCCTTTAAACCAAATCGGTAAAGCTGCTCAATCCGGTTTCCACCCCTTTCTTTTTCCAATGGTTCGGTCTGTGAAGATTTTACAAGTCGAATATTGGATAATACACGTCCAAGATGCCCGCTGAATGAAGCAAGTTCATCCTGATTGGCTTTAGCGATTTTATGCATTTTTTGTCCAAGCGGTAATGTAACAAAAATCGCAAGCGGTACGGCTATTAACATAAGAAGCGTCATTTTCCAGTCGATCCAAAGTAAAATTGCAATCGCCCCGATTATAGAGAAAATGCCCGACACAAAATTTACCAGGTGGTCTGTTACAAGTTCCTTTACGACGCTTGTATCTTGTGTAATACGGCTCATCGTTTCCCCTGATTCATGGGCATCAAAGTAAGGGGTTTTTAAATGTAAAATATGCTGCCATAGTGTATTTCGCAGATTTGCTACAATCCGTTCCCCGAGCATACGCATCAGAAAGTAAGTCAATCCACTAAGAACCGCCTGTATGACTAAAATTAGTGCAACGGCAGTGACCGCTGTCCAAGCAAAACCTGAAGTCGAGAAATCATTGATCATATTCATCGTAAATAACGGCACAGCCAGTGAAGCAAGTGTTTCGATAATACTTAATACAAAAACAATAATGACGAGCTTCTTGGGGAATTTGCTTTTTTTTATAAGTTCCCATAATTGTTTTAGTTGAACGTTCATGTAATAACCCCCTCTAATATGTTCAATCGTGCAGCTTGTTCCAAGAGCCAATTTTCTTCTTCAGCAGAAAGCGGAATTGTAAACAGCCAGTTATCAAAATCGACATTTGGATATTTTTCAAATTCCTGCGCTAAACTTTTCGTTAATTCTGCCGGAATAATAGAAAATAATTGTTCAATTAGTCGTTTCAGTTCCGTATCATCTGGCGGATGCAGGAAAGCCTGCTTAATTTCATAGAGACTTTCAATGTAACGCCGATTAATTTCAATGAAGTTAATATCTAAATAATTGTAGATCTGTTCAATGAGCGGCTCCGGGATATACTGTTTTAAATAATCCTTCTGGGCATCCTCTGTCAGTAAACTATGAATAATGAGCAGTAAGGTAGTAGAATCAACAGCCGCACTTTCCTGGTGAATGAGAATGGCCGTATCAATCGTTGCAAGCATTTGATCCAACTGCTTTTTCTTCTTTAATAACTGTGCTTTTTGATTTTCCAAAGATTGAAGCAGTGAATCGTCTTTTTTGAGCAGCTCTTTAATTTCCTCCAAAGAATAATCAAGATATTTGAAAGTCACGATTTTTTGGACAGTGATAATATTGGCGTCATTATAATAACGCTGCCCGCCTTCCGAAATGCGTGCAGGTACTAATAACCCCTTTTCTCCGTAGTAACGCAAAGTACGAATTGTAATGCCGGTCTTTTTAGAAAACTCCCCGATTGAATACATAGTCCTCACTCCTTGTATGTAGTATAAAAGCTGACGTAACGTAACATGCAATAAAAACATTTGAAAAATATAAAATAGTTTAGTTTGCGACAGAAAGTTAAAGTAACGATGTCTTTTATATTGCAAAAAAATAATGTTCGAATTTATCGAAAGTTGTCAGTTTATGTTCCACGTGAAAAAAATCCACCTAAATATGAACCATTTAAAAGAAGGAAAATAATAAAAATTTGTAAAAATCAAAAAATAATAACGAAATAACATAGAAAAAAATTACAATAAATAATATTATATTTAGAAAGAAAGGGTAAGCGCGTATAGAGATAGATTGTTAAATTTTTAAAATATGGGAGGTTAAGATGAAATGATGAGTAGCAATATGAACAGTATAAGGAAAATTCTCTTTCAGATTGGGGTAATTTGTTTCCTGTTAGCAGCTGCAGCAACTCCAGGGTATGCCCAAATGTTTTCTGATGTAAAAAGTGATTCTAAATTAGATGAAGAACTGACAGTGTTAAATAATTTAGGTGGAGTAGTACAATCGCCAAATGAAAAATTTCGTGCTGATGATTCGATTACACGCTATGAAGTGGCTGAGTTTATCGTACGTACACTGCAAATTGATTTGGAGATGAGTACAACAATTCCTACATATTTAGACATTCCTGCAGAAGATCCGCGAATGCCAGTCATTGCAGCAATAACTGAGCTTGGTATGATGACGGGATTTGAAGGGAAATTTAATCCGGATGCAAAATTAACACGTGCACAGGCGGTAAAGATATTGGTACCTGCGTTTCAGTTAACTGGGCAGGCGGCAATCTCCTATACGGATATTGCAAAAAACCATAGTGCCGTACCTGCAATTCAAGCACTGTTGGCAAATAAAATTGTATATCCGGCAAAAAACCAAAAATTTAATCCGAACGAGCAAATGACACGCGGTGATTTTGCTTCATATCTTGCAAGAATTATTGATCCATCATTAAGACCTACTGAACCAGAACAGCCTGTCTTCCAAAGCTGTGTGAAAGAAACGGCGAAAAAACGTTATGTAGTTGATGTCGCAGTAACAAACTTATGGAATAAACCTGACCAGGCACGTGCTGTTGACTATCCTTCGACAAAAAATCCGGTAGAAATGCAAAAATGGATTTCATCATTAAGTTTAGCTCAAAAGAAATGGCTTGTTGGTCGTACAGATACCCAGGCGTTATACGGTGATGAAGTATCAATGCTAGAAACAAAAGGGAAATGGCAGCGTGTCGCGGCAAAAGATCAATACGTACCATATTTAAAGGCAGGCTATCCTGGCTGGGTTCCACAATCTCATATTGTGGCAACGAACAAAAACTATGATGACTGCGGTATTGCGATTATTACTGCTGATAAAACAAATCTGTTAGAAAAAGATGCGAAAACGAAATTTTTACAGATCAGCTATGCGACGATTTTGCCGGTAATTGATGAGACTGCAAAATATTATTATGTAGAGACACCAGGTGATGGGGTCAAGCTACTAAAGAAAAGTGCAGCAAAATCGTATGATTCCTATAGCGATGTCCCTAAACCGACAGCTGCTACAATCATTAAAGAAGCGAAGCGTTATTTAGGGTTACCGTATCTTTGGGCGGGCACCTCTTCATGGGGATATGACTGCTCGGGCATTTTATATGGTGTTTTCCGTACACACGGTATCATGATTCCGAGGGATTCATTCTATCAGGCGACAGGGGGTAAAGCTGTTGCGAAGAAGGATTTAAAACCGGGTGACCTTGTATTCTTTGCGTATAATGGCGGCAAAGGGAAAGTTTATCATGTCGGCCTCTATATCGGTGACGGTAAAATGTTACATGCACCGCACTACGCATCAAAAGTTAAAATTGAATCAATGAACAATGGTGTCTACAAAAAGAACTATTCTGGCGCAAGACGCTATTTATAATAGGCATGCACAGTTAATCAAAAATTTTCCGTTTCTTTTTAACTTACATGACGAATTATTTAGTGTATTGTTAGGAGTAAGTTGGGTATATGTAAGGAATAAAGGAATTTAATAAGGAGGCATATTTTATGAATCCGTGGTTAATAGCGTCCCTTGTTGTACTGGGAATTGCTGTAGTTCTGTTAATCGTCTGTATTGTTGTAGTAATCGGGCCAATAAAAAAGGTCGTTACACTGCTGTTGGCACATGCTGAAGGAATCAAAAAACAGCTGAACCCTATTCAAACCGAAACAACAAAATTAACAACAACAGTCAATCGCATGATGGCAGATATCGAGTATAAAAAAGAATCTGTCCAGTCGGTCATCCAATCTGTCAAACAGACTGGTAAGGTACTGGATCAAGTAAGCGATGTGTCACACGATGCGACTGTGAAAGTGATGAAGAAAGCAAACAATGATCCTCAACGTCAAGCTGAGGTAGAACGTTGGACTAATACTGCAATGGGTATTATTCAGCGAAAAGCATAAAAGGAAAAGGAATGTACAAAAACTCTGTACATTCCTTTTTTAATTCAAATTTAACGTAATTTTGAATGTAAGCGTTATTTTTCTGTACTAGAACAGAACTTGCTGGCTTATAATCTATTCTTCTGTTATTTGTTTAAAACATTAAATTCAAGGCATTCATAAATTGTTCAAATTAATCAGATAAATTGTGAAAACATTGTGAATATAGGGGATTGGGGGTTTCTTTTTAAATTAAAAGGAGTAATATAGAAAACAGGAAATGTGTTATATAACAAACTGCAACTGTCACGGGAGAATCGACTATTTATAATACAGTTTTATAAAAAAGGAGAAATGAAACATGTGGGTAGTAACAGTATTTAACAATATAAACGATATTCGTATATTTGAATATACGACGAAGATGGAAGCAACATCAACATTAGAAAAATATAAAAACGCAATCTTATCCTATACAAAATAAAAACGAAAAAGGAGCGGTAAAATATGTGGGTAGTAACAGTGTTCAATAATCCAAATGATATTCGTATGTTCGAATACGCAACGAAAAGCGAGGCTGCTGCATTTTTAGCAAAGTACAAAAATGCTGTCCTATCGTTTACAAACTAATTTAAAAAGGTCTATGCAGGAAACGGAAGAATCCTGCATAGCCCTTTTTATTTGCGGTGGAATATTGAGAGTGGATCGGTCCATTTTTCTCGTTTATTTAATTAAAGGTATCTTAAACGAGAATGACGACGCTTAGAGAGATTTCTGGCTGCTAGTTACAGAAGAAGAGGAGAATGTTATAAGAACGATAACTATACTTTAAATAGATGGGTATACAGAAATAATGTTTTATATACAGAAATAATGATTCTAAGTAGAATTTTTACGTAGTTAGTTTTGGTCTTAATTAATGTGTGACATAAATATGCAATTTATATAGAAGTATTTACTGAATTTATTTTATAGAAGGTTGACGAAATATAGCTAATATAAGATAATTTTAGATGGTAATAATAATTATTTTATAATAATTATTTCATTGATATTTATATAGGAGGAATTTTAAAATGGCATTAATCGGTAAAGAAATCGCACCATTCGCTGCAAAAGCATTCCACAAAGGTGAATTCATCGACGTATCTTCAGAAAACTTCAAAGGACAATGGTCAGTAGTATGCTTCTACCCTGCAGACTTCACATTCGTTTGCCCAACTGAGTTAGAAGACTTACAAAATGAATATGCTACTTTAAAATCTTTAGGAGTAGAAGTTTACTCTGTATCGACTGATACACACTTCACTCACAAAGCATGGCACGATACTTCTGATGCAATCGGTAAAATTGAGTACATCATGATTGGTGACCCATCTCATACAATTTCTAAAGCGTTTGACGTATTAAATGAAGAAGACGGTTTAGCAGAACGCGGTACATTCATCATCGATCCAGACGGTGTTGTACAAGCATTAGAAATTAATGCTGGCGGTATCGGCCGTGACGCTTCAATTTTAGTGAATAAAATTAAAGCGGCTCAATATGTACGTAACAATCCAGGTGAAGTTTGCCCAGCTAAATGGGAAGAAGGCGGCGAAACTTTAACACCAAGCTTAGATCTAGTAGGTAAAATCTAATCTGAGTAGTAAATAACAAACAAGTAAGCGACAAAAACAACCTTTATGGCTTGGTTTTTGTCGCTCTGTTTTTAACTTGAGATAAGAATGGGAAGCTCTCTACCTTCTAAATTAAATAGGAAAGAGGTGGAAGGCTGGCTGTATTAGAGAGAGAATCGCCGCTTATTTTTCGGGAGAGAACGATAAGTGGTATTCATACAGCAGCTTATGCAGTGTTAGATAATCAGATTAAAGCGCAGTTACAGCAGTATTTATCAATGCTGGAAGGTGATTTATTAATTAAAGTGAGTGTTAATGACGACAAAACATCGCAAGAAATGCTCAATTTAGTTGAAGAGCTGGAAAAGATGTCACCCCGCATTACGGTACAGCATGCAATATTAGAACGTACACCGAGTTTCAGTATTAATAAAGTAGGCGAAGGGGAATCTGGTGTTACGTTTGCTGGATTACCACTTGGTCATGAATTTACTTCATTAGTTTTAGCGCTTTTACAAGTTTCAGGTCGCGCACCGAAAATCGATGCAGCTGTTGTAAAACGCATTCAGGCGATTAAGCAACCATTGAAGTTTGAAACGTACGTAAGTTTAACTTGTCATAACTGTCCTGATGTTGTGCAGGCATTAAATATTATGGCAGTTTTAAACCCGAACATCTCGAACACGATGATCGAAGGTGGAGCATTCCAGTCTGAAATTAAAGACCGAGACATTATGGCAGTACCTACTGTATTTTTAAACGGAGAAAACTTCGGTGGCGGTCGTATGGAGTTAGAAGATATTTTAACAAAGTTAGGTGAAGTATCGGACGGCTCGGAATTTGCGGATAAAGAAGTATTTGATGTATTGGTAGTAGGTGGTGGTCCTGCAGGTTCTGCGGCTGCTATTTATTCAGCGCGTAAAGGGATTCGTACGGGTATCGTGGCAGAACGCTTCGGTGGCCAGGTTAACGATACGCTATCAATTGAAAATATTATCGGGACAAAGGCTACAGAAGGTCCTGCTTTTGTATCGAGCCTGGAAGCGCATGTATTGGACTATGACATCGATGTGATGAAATCGCAACGTGCTGCAAAAATCGAGAAAAAAGATCTGATCGAAGTGACGTTAGAAAACGGCGCGGTATTAAAAGGGAAAACAGTTATCCTTTCTACAGGGGCTCGCTATCGTCAGCTTGGTGTACCTGGTGAGGAAGAGTTTAAAAATAAAGGCGTTGCGTATTGCCCGCACTGTGACGGCCCGATATTCAAAGGGAAAGATGTTGCGGTAATCGGCGGCGGTAACTCAGGCGTAGAAGCAGCAATCGACTTAGCGGGTATTGTTAACCATGTTACGTTACTGCAACGCAACAGTGAGTTGAAGGCAGATAAAGTGTTGCAGGAGCGTGTTCGCGGCCTGAAAAACGTTACAGTAATTACAAATGCTTCAACTACTGAAATTACAGGAACGGATAAAGTAAATGGTCTAACGTATAAAGATGTTGTGACAGGTGAAGAAAAGCATATCGGATTACAAGGTGTATTCGTTCAAATTGGTTTATTGCCAAACACAGAATTCCTTGAAGGAACTGTAGAAATGAATGCGCATGGCGAAATTATTATCGATAAGCACGGTGCAACTAATATTCCTGGAGTTTTTGCAGCAGGCGATTGCACAGATACAGTATACAAGCAAATCGTTATTTCGATGGGCTCTGGGGCAACAGCTGCTTTAGGTGCATTCGACTATATGATCCGTAATGTAGATTCACGTGAATTTGTAGAAGCATAATTATAAAATCCGTTGTACGTAAAATCGTGCAACGGATTTTTTTTAAGGGTAAAATAACGGTAATTAAATCAAGCTTAACGAGAGTTGGTGAGAATGGTGAAAAGGGAGCGAACATTGCGTATTTGTCCAAAGGGACACCGATATTATAAAAGTACAGATTGTGGAACTTGTCCTAAATGCGAGCAGGCTAATAAACCGTCAAAAGGATTTTTATCTCGTTTAACTTCACCTGCACGAAATGCCTTAATAAATGCGGGCATTACCGAGTTGGAGCAGCTTGCTGAATATACGGAAAGTGAAATTTTACAATTGCATGGGATTGGACCTTCTTCGATGCCTAAATTAAAACAAGCGATGGCTGAGAAGAGCTTAAATTTTAAAAGTTAAAAATGTTAATGCTTAAAAGTAAAAGTGTAAGCATCTCTAATTTCGGGTAATAGATAAGAGACCATTCGAAAAGGAGGCTTTTATAATGAAAGACGATAAAATAAAACATAAAAAGCTCGACAATCCGGATTTATTGAATACCGAAAAGGAAAGCATTTTCGATATAGATGAGGAAATGAAATTTGTGGATCCAATTCCGATGGAAGAATTGAATGATCAGGTGAAAGATGAAAAATATCGTGCGAACACGAAAACTACTTCCGGTAGTGAGCGTAAAAATTCGCCGGACGAAACGAAAGATAAGTAATTTACAAATAAAGTTTAGAGGTTGGCCATTTTGCAAATTAGGCAAAGTGGTCAATTTTTGCTGTTCGAAATTAATCAGCAAAAAGCCCGCTGTAAATGAACGCAGCGAGCTTGGTTTGAAACTACGAAAGACTGACGGGAGGAAGAATATCATCAATTGTTCGTGCTAATTTTAACGCCTTTAACTGGAACTGTTCATAAAAGGCTTCTGTCCCTGCACCACCGATATAAAAAGAAATATGCTCGTGAACTTGTGCCAATTTTTCTAGGGTATGAATAGATTGGGCGAATTCATTGTAAGCAATCTCGGTAGATCCTGTTAATAAAACAATTGCCGGCTTTTTTAACGCGATAGCAGATTGTATCGCAGTTGGTGCTGGTGAAGGACCGAGCATAAGTGTGCGGTAACCCCGCAACATACATTGGATGAGCAGAATTTGCATAGGGATTTCATGTCTTTCTCCAGGTAGACAGCTCCCTAATGCGAGCGGCGCATCGTCCGGAACATAAAAATGTCGACGAAGGTGGCTTAAAAAGTCGCGCACTGTTTGACTGCTTATTGCTTCTTGGTATTCACCCCAGGCTTTTTCGCACCAAAGCTGTCCAACTTCGTGAAGGAAGGGAACAACAATGTCCCGAATCAGTTTCTCTACACCAAATTTATGGTGAGCCTGTTCGAGCAAATGTAATATTTTATGCTCATTCGCATCGGTACCGGCCTGAATTAGTGCTTTGTGGAAGTACAATACAGGGTCTTCTTCCGGTACATCCTTATTTTTAATATAGTGATCGACCGCTTGTTTGATCGTCATGCCGCTATTCACATACTGTTTCAGCTGCAATAACGTTTGAACTTCATCTTCCGAATATACGCGATAACCATTGTCTAATCTGTCCGGTTGAATGATCTGGTAGCGATCTTCCCATTTTCGGATCAGTTGTTTAGAAAGATTTGTTAAGTTAGATACTTGTTGTATTGAGTATGTTTTTTTAGTCATATTTTACCACCTCCTAAAAGGAATCCTTGTTAAACTCTATTCAACCGAAAAATAAAGTACTTGTCAAATGTTTTTCGTATACTGTACAATGTTTGTATAACATGAAGTGAGGGGTATTATAAAAAAGCGCCATCACCTTGCAATATTTGGAAAAAATAAAATAAGAGGAGGCTATGTGATGTCTAAACATCCATTGGAAAAATGGGGAACTGTAATGGGCGGTAAGAAAACACGTTGGGTCGTTTTGGCTTTATGGATTATGCTTGCCGTTGTATTTGCACTTATCTTTCCGCAAATTAATAGTGTTGAAAACTTTGTAGGCGATGAAATCCCTGATACTTATACATCAATTCAAGCAGGAAAAATTATGGAGGAAGAATTTTCTTCTGACAGTGGGATCCCGCTATTAATTACTTGGTATAACGAATCAGGTCTTACAGAAGAAGATTTGACAAATATTCAAGGGTTATACAAACAGCTGGCGGATGATCCGTTAGATGGGCAGGAAACAATCCCGCCATTCCATGAACTTCCCGTTTCAGCATTAATGGGATCACTTTCCGAGAACGGTGCAGCACTTGTTACACCTGTTTTCTTTTCAACAGATAAAAATTCAGATGTCTTAAAAGAAAATTTAGCGATTATTAAAGAACGTACAGAAAGTCAATTTGGCGAAAATCCATATGATAATAATTTAGAAGATGAAGGACTTCATGCTCGATTCTCTGGACCGGTTGGTATTTCGATTGATGCGACAGATCTATTCAAAGCAGCTGACGTACAACTAATGGTTGCCACTGTAATAATCATTTTAGTCATCTTATTAGTAATTTACCGTTCGCCAATTTTAGCGATTATCCCGTTAATAGTTGTAGGGATTGCGTATTTAGTTGTAAGTCCACTCTTGGGCGTGATGGCTGAAAACGGATGGATCGATAAAGACGCACAAGCGGTAGCGATTATGATTGTACTATTGTTTGGTGCAGGGACGGACTATTGTTTATTTTTAATCACACGTTACCGAGATATATTGCTGACTGAAGACAATAAATTTACAGCATTGGCATCGGCTGTGCGTGAATCGACAGGTGCAATCGTCATGAGTGGCTTAACAGTAGTTATCGGTTTAGCGACATTGGCATTGGCAGATTATGGGGCATTCCAGCGTTTTGCGGTTCCGTTTAGCTTTGGTGTATTAATTACAGGTTTTGCAGTAGTTACATTGCTGCCGGCTATTCTTGGTATTTTAGGTCGCGCTGCGTTTTGGCCATTTGTTCCACGTACGGAAGAAGCTGAAAAAGCACATGCAAAAAAGAAAAACAAACCATATAAACAACGTAAACCTAATCACCGCTATATGCGCAAGATCGGTGAATTTGTTACTTCGAAACCATGGCTTGTCATAATTGTTGCAGGAGTAATATTAATTGGTTTAGCATTCGCTTCAACAAATATTAAGTACAACTACGATTTAATTTCTTCCTTCCCTGAAGATATGCCTTCACGTGAAGGATTTAAAATCATTGAAGAAAACTTTACACCAGGTGAATTAGCACCGGTTCAGTTGTTAGTAGACAGTGAAGGAACGGATTTGAACATTACTGAGCAACTATTAAGACTCCCTTATGTCGGTGTAGTAAAAGAAATGCGTAAAGGGGAAACAAACAACAACATTCAGCTTTATGAAATTGATTTGGATAAAAATCCATACTCGAATGAAGCGATGGATGATGTTGAGCAAATGAAGGACGATGTTAAAGAAATACTTGCTGATAAAAATCTGGAAGACGGTAAATTCTGGATCGGGGGCGAAACGAGTTCGCAACTTGATACAAAAGTCGTTCAGTCAGGCGATGAGAAAATCATTCAACCTGTCATGATTATTATTATTTTCGTCGTATTATTAGCCTACTTACGTGCCTTAATCACATCGGTTCAATTAATGGTAACAGTAGTGATTTCTTTCTTCGCTGCTTTAGGTGCAGGCTGGCTGATCATTCATTACGGTTTAGGACACGAAGCAATGGCTAGTTCGATTCCATTGTATAGTTTCGTATTTATTATCGCATTAGGTAATGACTATAATATTTTCATGATTTCTGATATATGGAAAAACCGCAAGCGCGGTATTGCACATCGAGAGGCCATTTCAAATGGTATAGCATCAACAGGTGCGGTTATCACATCTGCTGGTCTAATTTTAGCTGGTACATTCCTAGTATTATCGACATTACCAATCCAACTGCTAGTACAATTCGGTATCGTAACAGCCGTAGGGGTATTGCTAGATACATTTGTCGTACGTCCATTACTTGTACCGGCGCTCATTACGGTGTTTGGTAAATGGTCATACTGGCCGAACAAAAAGCTCGAAAAATAAGAAAAAGCGTATAGCTCCCTAATTTTAAGGGACTATACGCTTTTTTTAGTGTTATACGGGCGCATTAGCGCTTTTGTTCTAGGAAGTTAATGAACCGGATTGCAGGCGATACATGAGTTCATACTTGCCGCCAAGTGCGACAAGTTCATCATGGTTGCCTTGTTCAACAATTTCACCACGGTCCAATACTAAAATTTTATCTGCATTTTTAATAGTTGAAAGTCGGTGAGCGATAATAAATGTTGTACGACCTTTTTTCAGTACATCCATTGCATGTTGGATAATTTCTTCTGTTTCTGAGTCAATGTTCGATGTCGCCTCATCCAGAATAAGAATAGCCGGATTAAATGCAAGCGCTCGCGCAAATGAAATTAACTGGCGCTGACCAGAAGAAAGCGTACTGCCTTTTTCGATTACAGGCTCATCAATTCCTTTTTCGAATTTTGATAATACACGATCGCCTCCGACTGCTTCGAGGGCTTTTTCAACGGTTTCTCTTGAAATCCGCTTATCATTGAGGCTAATGTTCGAAGCAATTGTCCCAGTGAACAAGTAAGGGTCCTGCAATACGATTCCCATATGTTCACGAATTGCTTGACGGGGTAGCTTCGTAATATCTTTTCCATCAATAATGATGCGGCCTTTTTGCGGGTCATAGAAGCGGAACAATAAATTCATGATCGAACTTTTTCCTGAACCTGTATGACCGACAAGTGCAATTGTTTCGCCTTCTTTTGCTTCAAAGTTAATATCCTTCAACACATACTCATCATTTTTATAGGCAAATGATACATGATCGAATACAACATTACCTTTATAGCGTTCAATTCGTTCTTTACTTACAGTTTCCCCTTGCTGATCCAGCAGTTCAAATACCCGTGAACCAGCAACAAGTGAACGTTCAAGCTGGGAGAACTGGTTGACTAAATTCGTAATCGGATTGAACAGACGCGTAATATAATCAACAAATGCATACAGCGTACCCGCTGTTACCGCTTCAGGCAATGTCATCGATTGAGTACCGAAGTAAAAAACAAATACGGCAAACATTCCTAGTCGTAAAATGTTGACAAGGTTATGTGACGTCGCGGAGTCCAGCATTAAAAGTTTACGATTGTATTTATAATGTTCGTCATTCATCTCATCGAACTCTTGCTTCATCTGCTCTTCACGGCGGAATGCCTGAATAATCGTCATCCCGTTGATCGACTCATTGATCATTGCATTAATATCCGCAATTTTTGTTCGAATAATATGATTGTACTGGGAAGCAAATTTTCGGTATAAAATCATCCAAATATAAACGATCGGAACGAGTAATAGAGCAAAGAGTGCCATTTTCCAATTTAAAATAAATAAGGCTATATATACCCCTGCAATGGTAATAAAGCTGTTCGCAAATTGCGAAAGTACAGTTACATACAGATTTCGAATTGCTTCGGTATCATTTGTGACACGGGCAACAACTTTCCCGGCTGGTAAGTTATCGAAGTATTCAATTGGCAGCTTTTGAATATGTCCGAATACATCTTTCCGTAACTGCTGAATAACGAAGTTTGCACCACGTTGTAAAAAGATGAACATTAAATAACGGAACACAGCAGTAAGCACAGATAATAGGAAGAAAATCGACAGCAGTATCGCAATCGGTTCTACTTGCAAATTACCTGGTTCCATATAATGGTCGATAATATATTTCGCGATGAACGGTCCTGCAATATCAGTTGCGACCGCAATTGTTAATAAAGCTAAGCCGATTAAAATCGGTTTTTTAAATTTTAAAGCATAAAGGTACAGTCGTTTTGATGTACTCATTATTGCTCCACCTCCTCAAGCTGCTGGCGGTCAAACTGTTCTTTGTACCAGCCACCTAAGCGAAGGAGCTCTTCATGTGTACCTCGTTCAACGATATAACCATCATCCAGCACGATAATTTCATCCGCATGCTGAATACCTGACAGGCGGTGTGTTGAAATGATTGTTGTTTTTCCAGCGCGCTCTGTTTGTATATTTTCGATAATTTTTGATTCTGTTTTAGCATCGACAGCAGATAAAGAATCGTCCAAAATTAAAATTTCGGGATCTTTAATCAATGCACGTGCAATGGATACACGTTGCTTTTGGCCACCTGATAAAGATACACCTTTTTCACCAACAAGCGTCTCAATACCAAGCGGTAAATTGGACAAATCTTTCTCGAAATCTGCCAGTCGAATGGCTTCTTCAATTTCACTGTCCGTTGCATTTTCTTTCCCGAATAAAATGTTTTCTCGGATTGTACGTGAAAATAGTATATGGTCCTGTGGCACATAGCCGATCCAGTCCAAAATTTGTTCTTTTGTCATTTTTGCCAAGTCCGTATCATTAATAGCAATTTGCCCATTGCCTAACGGATATTCACGCAGCAGCTGACGAATAAATGTCGTCTTTCCTGAACCAGTTTTACCGACAATGCCGAGTGTTTGCCCTTTTTTGAGGTTCAGGGAGATTTGCTGCAAGTTTTTCACCTGAGATAGAGGGTACTGGAATGTAAACTCAGAAAACCCGATAGAATTCGGTACATGATGCGTCATTGGCGAAGGAGGATTTTGAACATCCGCTTCATATTCCAATGTATCCTGTACACGGTCAAGGGAAGCACTTCCTTGCTGCATAACATTAATAAGCTCGCCAATAGCAAACATCGGCCAAATTGCCAAACCTAAATAGACGTTAAATGAAACGAGCTGACCGACCGTTAGCTCATTATTTGAAACAAGAACAGCACCATAGCCTAATGCAATTACATAACAAATACCCGTTCCGATTTTCGTAATTGGCATAAAAAGTCCGTTAATATATGCAACACGCATATTTTTGGCGAAAATGTTCTCGCTCATTTCCGAGAAGCGTTCTTCATCTTTTCCTTCTTGAACATATGCGCGGATTACACGCGTTCCTGCAACAGATTCAAGCACGTTGTCATTCATCTCACCGAATGCATCCTGTGCTTTCATGTAGCGTTCATGAACAATTTTCCCTAAATATTGAATGATTATAGCCATTATTGGAATCGGGAGCATTGCAAAAAATGTCAGCTTCCAAGAGATGAAAAAGCCCATCGCTAAAATGATCAGTGCCATATAGACCGTCGAATCAATGAGGGTCATAATACCGAAGCCGGCAGTTAATGTAACGGCATTTAAATCGTTTGTGGCTTTGGCCATCAAGTCACCAGTACGGTTTTTTTCATAAAACGTCGGCGTCATTTTTAAAAACTGATGCATCAGTTTTTTTCGCAAAATACGGTCAAGTGTAATGGAACCGCCAAATAACTGATATTGCCAGATGAAATTTAAAGCGTAGCTCACGATGGCAGCCCCAATAACGAAGCCTACATACTTCAGCAGCAGCATCTGAGTCATGTCTCCACTTGTCATATCATCAATGGCCTCACCTAAAATCCATGGAGGCAAAACTTCGATAAAGCTCGCCAGCATTAGGAGTACAATCGCAATTGTATATTGCTTACGGTACATTTTTAAAAACCATTTTAATTTCACAAAAACATTAAACATTACGTATACCTTCTTTCTTCAATGTTGATCGTGTTGCTACCCATCATCGTATCGATCCATTTTTAATAGTTTTCGGTGCAAAAAGATAGTCATATAAAGCCCTCCTGTAATTTTGTTACACTAAAATGCATCGTACATTTATTCACATGTTTAATGCCTGCATGATGTAAACAAAAAAGACACCTTTCCAATTTTTCGAAAAGGTGTCAAAACGAAAAAGGGCACAGCGGAATCCATACCTGTGCCTTTTATTTACATGTACGTGCAAAATTAAAACAAAAGTTCAGGTTAGGGCAATATGAAATTGTCGCTTTTGAAATGTGTAAATTTACAATTGATGTGTTCATATCCCTTAACTCCTTTCCTTGTTTTAATTTATTTAGTGTTCCTTAATATTAGTGTAGGCAATTATCGTTGTCAATATTTTTTGAAAACATTTTATTTTCAGTGTTGTAATTTATTGTATTTATTATAATTAAATAGACTTAGAGGATTCCGACTGTAAATGGTACTCATAAAAGTCACTGGAAGTTTGAAAATTGTTTGTTAATTCTGTATCTTGAAAGTAATACATCAAAAGGAGTGATACAACAATGAAGAAATTGTTAATGGTCGTGCTATTTGCGCTTGTACTCGCAGCATGCGGGACAAAAGAGACGAGTGATGATGTAAATAATGTCCCGGGAAATAATACAGACGATGTGACACAGGGTAGCCCTGAAGTGAAAGAGGAAAAAATCACTTTATATAAGTCAGATGATAATGCGGAAAATACCGTACCATTTGATGAAAATTTTGATAGCAGTGAAGAAGAACTAGTCCCGTTTATTTTCTCAAAAGTAAATGAACATGATGTAGAGCTGCTGGATTATACGATGGAAAATGAAGATAAAACCTTAGTGCTTAATTTAGGTGACGATATATACACGATTCAAGGTTCAGCAGGTGCCAATATGTTTGTTGAAACATTAGCGCGTTCTTATTTTGAGAATTTACCTGAATTGCAGGAAGTGACGTTTTTATATAAAGGATCGGATGAACCAGTCTTGGATCATATGAATATAGGATTACCATATAAACGAGAAGATTTTGATATGTAGACGGGGGATAGCTGAAGATGAAGCAACTATGGACTAATGGCACGATATATACGATGGAACAAGAAGGCGCAACTGTACAGGCGGTGCTTGTTCAGGACGGTAAAATCGTAGAAACAGGAACATTCGATGAATTACAAGTATATGCGGATGACATTATCGATTTGCAGGGTGCAGTTATGTATCCAGGTTTTGTAGATAGCCATCTCCATATGATTGGACACGGTGAAAAGTTGTTGCGTCTTGATTTGACAGTAGCTACAAGCGGTGAAGAGCTTGTAAAACTGGTGAAAAATGCGGCAGCTCAACTTCAGGAAGGGCAGTGGCTCATTGGGGATGGCTGGAATGAAAATCAATTTACAGATAGCCGCATCCCAACGAAAGAAGAATTGGATGCAATAACGAATAACCCTGTATTCCTTAATCGTGTGTGCCATCATGTTGCCTTAGTCAATTCAGCTTCACTTCAATTGGCGGGGGTTACAACAGGTACTGAAGATCCGGCAGGCGGAATGATAGGACGGAATGAAAATAATGAGTTAAACGGATTGTTGTACGAACAGGCAACGAGTCTAGTATCTTCATTATTCAAACAAGAGGGAGATAGCTATATTGAGAGCTTAGCGCAGTCATTGCAGCTGGCGATTGAACATATGCAATCTTACGGATTAACTGGCGGGCATACAGAAGAGATGAGTTATTATGGTCATTATTTGAATCCATTGACTGCCTATCACCATGTAGTTGGCGAACGGAAGCATTTCCGAGTTAATTTATTGCGTCATCATACTGTATTCGAAGAAATGGTTACAAACAATGCGCCATTTAATGAACCCTTTATTGAACCGGGTGCGATGAAAATTTTTGCGGATGGTTCGTTAGGCGGCTCTACTGCTGCACTTTTGGCACCCTATGCAAATGATGAACAAAATAAAGGGATGCTTATTCATACTGATGATCAAATGGAAGCACTCATTCAATTAGCGCGTAAATATAATGAAGCGGTAGCCATTCATATAATCGGTGATGGGGCAATGGAACAGGTGCTACAGTATTTAGAAAAATATCCTGTAGCTGACGGGAAGCGCGACCGACTGATCCATTGCTGTGTCGTATCAGAAGAACAACTTGCCCGAATGAAGAAGCTTCAAGTTATATTGGATTTGCAGCCGGCCTTTGTTACATCAGACTATCCATGGGTAACGGAGAAACTTGGTGAGAACCGTGCTGGTCATCATTATGCGTGGAAAACGTTTATAGAAGAAGGGTTTATATGTGCTGCAGGTACTGATGCGCCGATTGAAGCAATGAGTCCATTTGAGACAATCTATGCGGCAGTCGAGCGAAAGAAACCGACAGATGCACATGAAGGTTATGACCCTAAGCAAAAGCTTACACGTTTTGAGGCAGTAAAAATGTACACGGTTGGAAGTGCCGAGGCAATTTGCAAGGAAGACGAGCGCGGCTATATCCGAAAAGGATATGATGCAGACTTTACAATTCTCGATACAGATTTAATGAAATGCAGCCCGGAGGAAATTCTTCAGACAAATGCATTGCTGACAGTTGTTGGAGGTACGATCGTTTATAAAAGAGACTAGGATAATAAAAGAATCACAAAATAATGTGGTTCTTTTTATTTTGAAATATATCCTAGTAAACATATAGTAATTATATAATAAGGGGTTGCTATTATTTCCAATAAAAGTTAATATATTAAAAACAGAAAATTCAGTTAAAAAGGAGGAAGGTAAGAATGAAGTTACAAAAAGTATGGTGGCTATTATTGTTTTCTTTTATCCTCATATTGGCTGCATGCAGTAATGACGAGGAAACATCTCCAAACAGTTCGGCCGATTCTAGTGCCGAAACGGATGCTGGTAAAGATTCAGCTACAGAGAATACATCATCAGAAGGCGGCGAGCTTGTAATTGAAGTTCTTTCGGAAGCAGTTGAACTAGATCCACACGGCTCAAATGATGTCCCTTCATCAAATGTACAACGCAATATTTTCGAGACATTAGTTGTACGCAATTTTGATACTGGTGAGATCGAACCTTTATTAGCAGAGTCATGGGAATATCTCGACGATTTAACATTGCAGTTAAAACTGCGCCAAGGGGTAAAGTTCCATGATGGGACAGATTTCAATGCGGAAGCGGTTAAAGTGAATTTAGATCGTCTGCTTGATCCGAATATAGCATCACCTCGTCTTTCTAATTTTGAACCGATTAAAGAAGTAGTCGTTGTCGATGACTATACAGTACAGATTAAAACAGAAGAGCCATATGGACCGTTGCTGTTTGCATTAACACATCCGGGCGGCAATATGATGAGTCCGGCGGTTATTGAAGAAGATTATAAACGTATGGAAAGTGGCGGTGAAGCGCGTGCATACGGAAATGAAAATCCGATCGGCACTGGCTTCCTGAAGTTAGAGAAGTGGACACCTGGTCAGGAGATTCGTCTTGTAAAAAATACAGAATACTGGGGTGATCAAGTAGCCTATGATTCTGCTGTATTTAAAACCGTGCCGGAAAGTGCAACACGGGCGGCTGACTTGGAAGCAGGCTATGCGCACATTATCGACCCTGTACAACCAACAGAAGTACCGCTTGTCGAAGGGTTTGCCCAAGTAGTAAAACAGCCTTCTGTTTCCATTTCCTATTTAGGTTTCAATACAGAAAAAGCGCCATTTGATAATCCGAAAGTACGTCAGGCCATTTCAAAAGCGCTTGATCGTGAAGCGATATTAAAAGGTGTTTACGATGGCTTTGGTGTTCAGGCATTTGGCCCGCTATCACCAATGGTATGGGGTTATAACGAAGAAGTGGCGAAACAGGACACTAATATTGATGAAGCAAAGAAATTGCTGGAAGAAGCAGGCTTCCCGGATGGATTTAAAACGACAATCTGGACAAATGATAACCCGCAACGCCAGCAAATTGCGATCATCCTGCAAGAAACGTTAAAGCAGCTTAACATTCAGGTGGAAATTGAAGTAATGGAATGGGGCGCTTATTTAGAAAGAACATCTAAAGGTGACCACGATATGTTCATGCTTGGGTGGGCACCTTCTACAGGAGATGCGGACGGGGCACTTTACCCGCTATTCCACACTTCTGATATCGGCAATAACAACCGTACACGTTACAGCAATAAAGAGCTGGATGAGCTATTGGAAGTTGGGCGCATTGAGACAGACGAAACGATTCGCATGGATATTTATAAACAGGCACAGGATATTATTATTAATGAAGCACCTGCAGCATTTATCCACCACCAAGCTTATTTAACAGGTTATGCAAATAGCGTTTCAGGCTTCTCAATCGATGCGACTGGCATTTATCAGATCCAAAACGTGAAAATTTCACAATGATTTAATATAAGTACTGTTCACTAACCAGGCTATTTGGGGAGTGGACAGTATTTTTGTTTGGAAAATTTATTTATAATAAGACTGACTAGAGCGAAGGGGTGGGAAACGATGGAGCCAATCCGAAACATATTACCTCCGATTGTGGATGAAACGACTAAAGTGCTTATCCTTGGATCGATGCCAGGAAAGCAATCGCTGGAGAAGCAACAATACTACGGCAACCGACGGAATCACTTTTGGCCGATTATGGGAAAGCTTCTAGCAACCGATATTCCGGAAGACTATAACGAAAGAATCGCACTTCTTCGTAAACATCATATAGGGCTATGGGATTCGATCGAAAGCTGTGAACGCGAAGGCAGTTTGGATGCAAAAATAAAAAATGAAGTACCGAATAACTTTTCGGAGCTGTTTATTAATTATCCGCAAATACAGCTTGTCTTATTTAATGGCGGGAAGAGCTTCGATGTTTTTAAAAGACATATCGGACTCGATGTATTGAACGGACGGGCATATAAAAAAATGCCCTCAACCAGTCCGATTCCGGGAAAGAATATTAAAACCTTTGATGAAAAAGTTGAAATATGGAGCATCGTGCTAAATTATTTATCTTAATCAAAAATCTTACTTGTTGATTGATAGCGCAATGCCATCAACTTCGGTATGATAAAAACAAATCGTAGTAAAGGGGAATTATTTATGTATCGTGTAGCAGAAGATTTCGTAAAAGATTGGGCAATTTCATCTAAGGGTGCATTGAAAGTAATGCAAGCAATTCCGGATGACAAAATGCATATCGCCATCGTAGATGAGCACAATTCATTAGGATGGTTATCTTGGCATTTAGTAAGTGTAGCAGGCGCATTCGGCCACTTTGCAGGATTACAAATTCCGGGTCCAGGTCCTGATATGCCGCAGCCGGAAACAATGGCTGAAATTACGGAGAAGTATGAAATGGTGCGAGAAGCGTATAAAAAAGAAGCGGCAGCATTAACAGAGGAACAGCTTTTAGAAGAAGTACCTGCTTTTGGAGGGATGATGAAGCGCGGTGAATTACTCGGCAAAGTAATCTCACACCAAACACATCATGTTGGCCAAATGACAGTATTACTTCGCCAAGCAGGCTTAACAGTACCACCAGTAATGGGACCTACAAAAGAAATGCAATAAGATTTGGAGGCTGGGACATAAGTAGAATTATTGTTAAATAAAAAGAAAGCCTTTATTAAGAAACAGATATATTGCAAAATTGATTGGAATGCAGGGCGACTCCTGCGGGAATAGCGTGACGCCTGAGACTACAGGCTCAGGCCACGCCCGCGGAAAGCGTCCCGGAATGGAAATCAATTTTTAACGCTCAGCCAAAAAAGCTATTTTTCTCTCAGAGAAAAATAGCTTTTTTGGGGTATGACCCAGCCTCTATTTTTATAAAAAGATGCCCAAGTTAAATTGGACATCCGGTACATTTATTTCAAGAAAAAATCATAGCTATTTTTTGCAAGTAAAGTAATCGTAACGACGATGAAAAGGACACGCACATAGCCGCTTCCACGCTTAATTGCAAACCGTGAACCGACAATCGCTCCGACAATTTGAGCGGCCCCCATTATCAAGCCATATGTATAATTAATTTGCCCTAAGTAGATAAACATTAAAAGAGCCCCGATATTACTCCCGAAATTAAGGAGCTTTGCATTACCGGCTGCCTTTAAGAAATCATAGCCGACCATTAGAAACGCAAAGATCAGGAATGATCCAGTACCAGGACCTAAAAACCCATCATAAAAACCAATGAGTGAAATCACGAAGAAAAACAAAATATACTTTGTCTTTGAAAGGGATTTAACCGCTGAAATACTGCCCCAATCTTTTTTGAAAATTGTATAGACTGCTACGGCTGCCAGCATTATCAGCATTAAAGGTTTTAATAAGTTCGGATCAAGTAAATGGACAATCCAGGCCCCGATCATCGAACTAATAAAAACCCACGGAAAATACTTCATGACAGATTTAATATCTAGCTTTCCAGACCGATAAAAGGTAATAGTACTCGTTAAGGAACCCATTGTCCCGGCGAGTTTGTTTGTTGCAACAGCTGCAGAGGGACTTAGCCCGGCAAACATTAATGCAGGCAATGAAATAAGGCCACCGCCTCCCACAACAGAATCGATAAATGCTGCTAAAAAACCAAAACAAATTAAAATAATAACTAGTTGTGGGTCTAACTCAAATCCCATAAAAGAACCCTTCTTTCTTCACGTCGAGCAATACACTCATGCTATCGAAAATTTGGAGTAGTGTAAATAGTTAAAATTATGGTTCGATTATGATAAGGTAATATATTAGTATAATGGAACGGAGTATGGATGAATGAAGGATTATCAATTTTTATTGTTTGACTTAGATGATACATTATTGGATTTTAAAGCTGCTGAAAAATTAGCTTTACCAAAATTATTTGAAGCATATCAGCTGCCATTAACGCCTCAAATCGAAGCTGTTTACCGAGAAATTAATACCGGTTTATGGCGTTCGCTTGAAGAAGGGCTGATCACTCGCGACTTTCTCATGGAAACCCGTTTCGGCAAGACATTCGAGCATTTTGGTGTTGAAGTGGATGGCAGGTTATTGGACGCCGAGTACCGTGGCTATTTAGCAGAAAGTAAAGTTTTTGTTGAAGGTGCACTGGAGCTGATCCAAACATTGGCACCTGAATATGAACTGTATATTACATCAAATGGATTGGCGGAGACACAGAATAAACGTCTCCAAGTAACAGGGCTGGCACCTTATTTTAAGCAAGTCTTCGTTTCGGAGGATACAGGCTATCAAAAACCGATGAAGCCATTTTTTGATTATGTGTTTGAACGGATTCCAAATTTTGATCCAAACAAGGCGATGATTATTGGTGATTCTTATAGTGCGGATATTATCGGGGGTGTAAATGCTGGAATCGATACGTGTTGGCTTAACCCGTCGAATGCAGTACCATCAACAATTCATCCGACTTATGAAATACAAACGCTGGCTCAACTTTTGCCCATTATAAACAGTAATAAAGCCATCAATCAACAGCCTTTAGGTATTTAGGTTAAGGCATTAGTATATAAAATGAAATGCAATAATGCAGAAGGAGTGTACGCAATGACATTATTTATACTGGTCGTTCTCATTGCGATTATAGGTTACTTTATATTTAAATTATATAAGCATGACAATACACCATTTTATCAGTTGACCGGTTATTCCTATTTTGACATCCTATTGAATAAAAGTGTCCGAACTTCCTACCAGCTTATAAAGGAATTGGAGCATGTTCAAGGTACAAAGAAAATAATGGTGAATCTACAATTACCTGTACAAAATGAAATTCAAACAATTGATGCCCTTTTACTCCATGAATCAGGAATTTATGTAGTGAATGTGAAAGAGAAGTCAGGATGGATAAATGGACGGGAACAGAGCATCGAGTGGATTGAGCTATTGTATAAAAATCAAAAACAAGTATTTAATAACCCAATTCATGAAACGAAGCGTTTAATCCATACATTAAAAGACCGGCTGCCGGAAGTAGATGGCACACTTTTTGAAACAATAGTAGTTTTTACGAATGATTGTTCATTCCAGCAAATTGAGATTCAATCTTCCGATGTAGAAGTGCTGAAAATCGGGGATTTGAAAAAGTGGGCAGCAACAATTGAAGGAAAACGTTTATCGGAGACAGAGATTGAAAATTTGTATGCAACATTAGAAACCTTTATGCAAAGAAAAAATGTGAAATTACGTTCAAAAACGGCCACATCGGTAAATTAATTAGAAGAGAGCAAAGTAGTTTTTTCTGCTTTGCTTTTTCTTATGGGAAAAATTTATAAAAAAATCCAAAATTTTATCAACTTTTTGCTCTCCTTAAACGTCTAATAAAAAGAAGAGTAAAGGAGGGTAGTAGAATGGGCAAAAAAATAACAGTGCTCAGCATATTATGTGGAATATTAATAGTTGTCGGTTTTCGTGTATGGACTAATACACCGCCAACTTATGCTAGCAATAAAACGGTAGTGAATGCTACTTATAAATTGCCGTCCATTTCCAATGATTATATAAACAAGTCGTCCGCCAGCTTAAATGAAACGATGCCGTATTATATGAATGACGGCGGGGCACCGGGCAGAAATTGTACAACATACATAAAGGTTGAAAATATATTGGATAATAAGGAGGCTGATGTTGTACAAGAAAGTGATCAGCAGCAAAAACAAACAGAACAGGAAGCCAATCACAAAAGAATTGCACTTACGTTCGATGACGGCCCCCATAAAAATGTGACCGACCAAATTTTAATGACACTGCAAAAGTATGAAGTGAAAGCAACATTTTTTGTACTCGGTCAAAACGCTGCAAAGTATCCTGATGTCGTAAAAAAAGCGGATGCTTTCGGTCATGAAATTGCCAATCATACGTGGAGCCACAAAAACTTAACGAAGCTAAACGCACAACAAATGAAAGCGGAAATCGACCGGGCAAACGACGCAATTTGTGATGCAACAGGGAAGACGCCTACGATGTACCGTCCGCCATTTGGAGCATTGGACGAAAAAGTACGGGAATCGATTGATTTAACGCCGGTACTCTGGAATATCGATACACTTGACTGGCAGCATAAAACACCTAAAAAGACATTGGCTAATCTAAAAGCACAAGCAAAGGACAATGGCATTATTTTGATGCATGATATTCACCAGCAATCAGCAGATGCATTAGAGGATGTCATATTGTATTTAAAAGAAGAAGGCTATGAATTTGTGACAACGAGCCAACTATTATAGATTGAAAGGATTTGAAGGGAGTAGTGACCACTATTTCCTTTTTTTATTTGAATGAGTTTATGGTACGATACTAGCGAACACATATGAAGGAGGATCCATCATGGGTCTATTATCAAAGCGAGCGTTAAGTATTCAGCAGTTTCAAGTCAATAGCCGACTTTTTGCATGCCCTATTTGTAAAAAGGAAATAGAGATTAGTAATGAAGGAAAAATGAGTTGTCTATCGAATCATACATTTGATGTGGCAAAACAAGGCTATGTTTATATGTTAAACCGTCCTGTCCAATCCATGTATGGAAAAGAACTATTCGATTCGCGCCATACAGTTATTCAAGCAGGGATTTACGATCGGTTGCAGGCAGCAATTGCCCGGGAAATCACTGTAGCCAAACCAGTACTTTTAGATACAGGCTGTGGCGAGGGGTCTCATTTACATCGTATTTGCGAACAGCTTGATCGCCCTGTTGGTGTTGGAATCGATATTTCAAAAGAAGGGATAATCGCAGCGGCAAAGTATAATCCCGAACAGCTTTGGTGTGTCGGTGATTTAGCGAATAGTCCGTTCAATGAGCAATCATTTGATGCGATTTTAAATATTTTATCCCCTGCAAATTATGATGAGTTTAAACGTCTATTAAAAAGAGGCGGTAAAGTAATTAAAGTTGTGCCACAGGAAAATTACTTGAAAGAACTGCGTAAACAGGCTTTTGCAGATTCGGAGAAGGAAAGTTATACAAATGCCCAAACGGTAGAGCGTTTCAGGGCAAGTTTTGCAAATACCGAAGTGAAAAGAATTACGTATACAGTACCGCTTGAACCATATTTAGTACAAAACCTGCTAGAAATGACACCGATGGGCTGGCATATTGAAGATAAAGGAAGCATTCAATTACAGGAAATTACAATTGATTTAGATTTATTAATTGGAATGGAGTGATTGTAGATGAAGAAAATCTTAGTATTAGGCGGGACACGATTTTTTGGCCGTAAATTAGTGGAACTTTTATTGGAGCAAAAGCATGAGGTAACAATTGTTACGCGCGGAATGTCGGAGAACCCTTTTGGCGATGCAGTGGAGCATATTAAAGTGGACCGTAAAGATACAGCAGCTTTCGAGAAAGCATTGGAAAACCGTACATTTGATATTGTGTATGATAATATTTGCTATTCGCCAAACGAAGCAAAACAGCTGTGCGATCTATTCAATGGGAAAATCGGCAAGCTTGTTTTCACATCTACATTATCTGTATATGATGCTGATGGGAAGGCGCATTCTGAAGAAGACTTCGATCCGACTACCTATGACATCATCATGGGCGACACACATGAATTTACGTATGGTGAAGGAAAGCGTCTGGCAGAAGCGGTATTTTATAAATTTGCCGAGTTTCCTGTAGTGGCAGTCCGTTTCCCAATTGTTATGGGAGAAGATGATTACACGCGCCGATTGCATTTCCATATTGAGCGCATAATGAATAAAGAACCGATTGGATTTGTGAATATGGATGCGGAAATGTCCTTTATTCAGGCAACAGAAGCGGCTCGATTTTTACAGTGGGCAGGTAATGATAATGTGGAAGGCCCAATTAACGCGACAGCAAATGGTGCGATCTCTTTAAAAGAACTTATTGCTCTTATTGAAGAAAAGACAGGGGAACGTGCCAAAATCGCGCTGCTTGGGACAGAGGAAATCCGTTCGCCATACGCGATTCCCGCAACATGGTATATGAAAAACGACAAGGCGGAGCAATTAGGATTCTCGTTCAGCAAGCTTGAAGACTGGCTGACTCCATTAGTTGAGCAAATTGTAGGAACTACAGTAAAGCAACAGTAATTGAATGTAAGTATGACTTTCAATTAAAATGAAGTGAGATTAACGATAAGGTAGGAATGAAACGTGTATAAATTTATTGCAAGACTTGTATCTGGAATTTTAGGGGTTAACGGAGCAAAGGCTAAGGTATATGGGAAAGAAAATATACCGAAAGAAGGCGGTTTTGTTGTTGCCTGTACTCATAATGGCTATATCGATATTTTGAACCTGGGGATTTCAATGCTGCCAAAAGAAGTACACTTTATGGCTAAGAAACAACTATTTGATGTAAAAGGTTTAGGCTGGCTAATTACGAGATTGAATGCATTCCCTGTGGATCGTGACAATCCGGGACCAAGTGTTATTAAAGTACCTCGCCAGCTTATTAAAGAAGGAAAAGTAGTCGGGATCTTTCCTAGTGGAACACGAAGCTCTGAAAACTCAGAACTGAAAGCCGGTGCAGTGACGATTGCTCAACTGGCGAAGACGGAAATATTACCGGCTGCTTATATCGGTCCGAAAAATGCAAATGGTGTATTCAAACGCCAAAAAGGCTATTTAATTTATGGAAAGCCGTTTACGGTTGGCGCAGGAAAAGAAGGCCGTGAACAATCCGTGCAATTTTTGGAAGAAGAACTGAACCGATTGACAGCACATTTAAAAGAAATGCATCCGGAAGTAAAATAACAGGAGCTGCGCGAAAATCTTTCGTGCGGCTTCTTTAAGTAGGAGTGGATAAAGAGATGAAGCAAGTACTATTCGTATGTTTGGGCAATATTTGCCGCTCTCCTATGGCAGAGGCGGTTATGCGTGATTTAATTGCTAAACGCGGTTTGACGGATCAAATTACAGTCGATTCGGCCGGAACGAGCAATTACCATATCGGAGAACCCCCGCATAAAGGAACAACGGCAAAATTAAAAGAATACGGAATTATGACAACCGGTATGCTTGCAAGACAATTACGCTCGTCCGATTTAGACAGCTTTGACTATATTGTCTGTATGGATGAAAGCAATGTGAAAAATACGATTGAAATGCTCCGTGCAGAAGCAGATGCAAAAGTGTTCCGTTTCCTTGATTTGACGTCACATCAAAAAGATGTCCCGGATCCTTGGTATACAGGGGACTTCCAGGAAACCTATGATTTATGTGTAGAAGGCTGTGAGGCATTGCTGGAACGGATATTACAAGATATAAAATGATTATGGAAAGCGGATTAGATTTAGTGTTAATCAAATCCGCCTTTTTCATCTTCCTACGGCAAAGACAATTCGATTATTTTGTTATTGGCGGCTCATTAATAGAAGCGAGCACCGAAGTTACCTCATCCCCGTCATTCATAATATACTGTTCCGCAATGAGCCCATCTTCATCGTCATAATAAAAGTGATTTTTCCCACCCTCAACCGCTTCAGAAATTTGAATTAAATTATCATAGTTCTTGTAAGGAGTTTTAAAATTTACTGGATAAGTTACCGATTTATTTTCAAATGTTTCGCCACTAACTATAGGCCATTGTAAAATAATATGGAGAGAGTCTAATTGATTCAACTGTGCTAAAGTAAATGATTTTTTTTCTTCTTCTATTATTTCCTCATATACGAGTTCTATCGCATTTTGTTGTATACGATAAACTTTTTGGATTACTGCACCTCCATTATCTTCTTGGACTTCAACATAATTATCGGAAAGCCATGCTGTTGTTTCTTTAAATGAGGCATATTCGTTGCCCATTCCTAAAAAATAAGCGACATCGCCGTCTTGTTTAAAATAATTTCGTAATGGTAAGTTTGGTTGTTCTCCGATTTCCTCATTGGTTGAATCATTTTCTTCGTTTGAAGGCAGTAAGGCTTTGTTGGCCTCATTTGTTGACCATGGCTGCAAGAAAATTGTCAGTGCTGCCAGTGCAAAAATAGCCGTAAAGATTGCATAGTATAAACTTTTCGGTTTTTTTGTTTTCGGATTTTGCCGTTTTTTCTCACTTGTTTTTGAAATAAAGACCCCTTTACCGGAAAGCATCATGATAAAGCACCCCTTTTTCTTTAATTACCAATTAGACGAAGCGAAGGATCGGTACGTTACACTAGATTCATTAAATATAAAGGCTATTTTATTATTACTGTCGGTTATAAGAAGCTTTGTTAAGGGTAATTATATGGCAAAGTATGTACAGAGTCATATGGAGGGAAAAACTATGGATGTGAAAGGAAGACGAAAAAGCAGTAATGTGGAAGATCGCCGGGGGATGAGTGCCGGGAAAATCGGTGGAGGACTTGGTGGAGTCGGAATAATTATTGCTATTATTTTTACATTGCTCAATGGCGGAGATGCGGGGGATGTTGTTTCGGAAGTATCAAAGAGCATTACGCAAAACGGTGCAACTTCTGAAAACTATGAACCAACCGCTGAAGAAGAGGAACTGGCGGAATTCGTTTCCGTAGTACTTGCGGATACAGAGGATATTTGGCAACAACTGTTTGCTGACAATGGACTGACATACGAAAACCCGACGCTCGTATTATTTACGGACAGCGTAAGTTCCGGATGCGGGATGCAAAGTGCAGCGGTTGGGCCATTTTACTGTCCGGCGGATTATAAGCTTTATATTGATTTAAGTTTTTATAAAGAATTAAAAAACCGATTTGATGCACCGGGTGATTTTGCAATGGCTTATGTAGTGGCACATGAAGTCGGTCACCATGTCCAAACATTGTTGGGTACATCCGAACAAGTACACGCGCTAAACGGAAAAGTATCGCAAGCTAAATATAATGAAGCAGTGAAACGTCTGGAACTTCAGGCGGACTATTACTCGGGTGTATGGGCACACCATGTCCAGGATAAGGGCTATTTGGAAGAAGGCGATTTTGAAGAGGCATTAACGGCAGCGAATGCCATTGGCGACGATACATTGCAGATGGAAGCGCAAGGCTATGTCGTTCCGGAAAGCTTTACACATGGTACAAGCGAACAACGGATGCGCTGGTTCAAAAAAGGCTATAATGCCGGTACACTTCAAGGCGGCGATACATTTAGTCTAGAGGCTTCCCAATTATAAACGTGTGACCTATAGCATCGAAAAAATGCTATAGGTTTTTACATTTTTTTGTGCAGAGTAATTTAAAATTATTTCAAGTTTATGTATAATAAATAAGTTAAATATATTTTTTCGTTTTTAAATAACGTTACTAATAGAGTATGAAAGAGAGTGAACAAAATGGGTCGTAAGTGGAATAACATTAAAGATAAAAAGGCTGGGAAAGACGCAGCAAATAGTCGTATCTATGCTAAATTCGGTCGTGAAATTTACGTAGCAGCAAAATCAGGTGAACCAAACCCGGAATCTAACCGTGCATTAAAAACAGTTTTAGAACGTGCAAAAACTTACTCTGTACCGAAACATATTATTGAAAAAGCAATCGACAAAGCAAAAGGCGGCGGCGATGAGCAATTCGATGAGTTACGTTATGAAGGTTTCGGTGTTGCGGGTACAATGGTAATCGTTGATGCGTTAACAAACAACGTAAACCGTACAGCTTCTGAAGTACGTGCAGCATTCGGTAAAAATGGCGGTAACATGGGCGTATCAGGTTCTGCAGCGCATATGTTCCAAAACACAGCTGTATTCGGGATTGAAGGTAAATCAGAAGATGAAATTCTTGAAATTTTAATGGAATCTGATTTAGATATGCGTGACATCATGGATGAAGAAGGCACAATTATCGTTTATGTTGAGCCGGAACAATTCCATGCAACACAAGAAGCATTTAAAGGAGCAGGCATTGAAGAGTTCACTGTAGCAGAGTTAACGATGCTGCCAATGACAGATGTTGCTTTAACTGGTGATGATTTAGTGAAGTTCGAAAAAATGATTGATGCATTGGAAGATTTGGAAGACGTGCAACGCGTTTACCACAATGCTGATTTAGGCGAGTAATGATGTAAGTCCAAAGATAATTCTTTGGGCTTTTTATTTTTGCTGACTATTGGAAACTAACGGGAAATGGGTGGTGCTATTTTCTTATTATTCATTAATAATATGTAGTATTCTCGAAAAGCAGTTGCATTTAAATAACCTTTAATTCAAAATAAATTTAACAATCAAATATTATACTAGGAGACATAATAGGCTATGAAAAGAATGGACAAATTAGGTAGTAGAATCATCTTGATGATCGGCATTATTTTCGCGGTTATTTTAGTATTAACCGTTGTTATGCTTCAATTTAATTCCGCGCGCTCAGTACAGTCATCAGTGAAAGAACGTACGATTGAAGTAGCTAGTAATATAGTAAATTACATAGATGTACAAAAGTATGAGCAACTTATTGAAAACCCGGAAGAAAATGCAACATATTGGGAATTACGTGAACAGTTAAACGAATTACGCGAATATAATGGTGTCATGTATGCCTATACCTATTTTGTACCAGAAGAAAATGGGGACGTTACCTTTTTAGTTGATGGCATGCCTTCAGATGATACTGAAAATGCCGGGAAACTGGGTGAAGTTTCAGGTTCAACAAAGTACGAGCATATCGAGCACGTTATCGAAGACGGCCGCTTTGCAACAGATATTTTAAGCAGTGATTTTGGTGAATATATTACTGGTATTGTTCCGATTAAAAATGATGCAGGGGAAACAATTGCCTATTTAGGTGTTGATATCAATGCATCATATGTCTCGGCTCTGACAAAGGATGTGGCAAAGGAGATTGTGCCAATTATTGCGCTGATTTTCATTGTTATATTTGTAGCAGCTTTAATCGGTATTTACAGTTATATCCGTCGGGCGTTAGCTCCATTAGAAACATTGAATAAAGCAGCAGAAAATCTAGCTTCAGGTGATATTGTTGAATCACAGTCTATGTTGGAAAAGCTGAATTTTAAAACGAATAATGAAATTACAGCGTTCGCAAAAAATTTCCAAAGCTCGCTTGTCGAGTTATCAGCTACATTCCAAGTATTGAAGGAACGTACAGATGGGCTGGGAGAAGTGGTTAATTTAATTGAAACATCAACAGAACGTGTGAACACATCAAATGAAAAAATGGTGGAAAATATTACTACAATTTCACATAGTGGATCATTACAGCAAGTAAGCAATAATGAAGTAAATGCGGCGATGAATGAAATGGCAATCGGTATTCAGAAACTGGCCGATACATTTAATGAAATTGCGGAAATCTCTTCTGATATGACAAGCCTAGTTGAAGATGGCGCACAAAGTTCAGGTAAGGTAGTTGACCAGATCCACGGGGTAGAAAAATCAGTGGAAAACACTGCTAAGCTCGTGAAAGAGATGGGGGAAAACTTCCACTCAATTAAAGAAATGGTAACAGTCATCACGAATATTTCGGATCAGACGAATTTACTTGCGCTCAATGCAGCAATTGAAGCAGCGCGTGCAGGAGAAGCCGGTAAAGGTTTTGCGGTTGTAGCGGATGAAGTGAGAAAACTGGCAGAAATGTCCCGTACATCAGCGGATGAAATTTCAGGCCATCTTCAAAAGTTCTCGAATATTACGGATCGTTTACTAGTTGAGATTGATATGACAACAACAGATGTTAAAGAAGGAACGATGGCAGTAGGTGAAATCGGTCAACGCCTCGATCAAATTTTAAATTCTGTATTGAATGTCAACAATCGCATTCAGGACGATTCAGCAGTTGTTGAGGAAATGTCGGCAGGAGCAGAGCAGATTTTAGCTTCGACTGAGGAAATGAGCCGGTTAGTAAACGATACTTCCGACTATGCAAAACATTTGGCACTTGCCTCAGATGAACAAACACTCGTCGTCGATGATTTAACAAAAGCGGTTGAAGAATTGGATAACCATTCACAGCAAGTAGTATTGGAAATGAATAAGTTCAAAATATAAAGACTGACATAAGCGGCTGGGACCTTTTCTCGGCTGCTTATTTTTATGTCTATTAACCTAAAATAAAGATAGACAAATATTCTGAAAATAATTGCAATTTTTGCCATAATCATAAATAATAAAAGAGGGAATTTCGAATTCCGAATGAAGTGAATAGATGAGGTGAATGAGTTTGGTAACTTTTAAAGACTTTGATTATAAACGTCCGGATTTAGAAGAAATGAAAGAACAGACTACAGCATTATTAGAGGAATTTAAAGCTGCAACTACTGTAGATGAACAAAGCGAAGTAATCGAAAAGTTAAATGCGATCCGCAATACATTTTCGACAATGGCTAACCTTGTTTATGTACGTGCATCAATTGATACAAATGATGAATATTACCAAAAAGAGCGTGACCATTTTGATGAAGTAAGCCCAATGGCGGACGAGCTTGTATTTAATTACTATACGGAACTAGTAAAATCGCCATTCCGTGCTCAGCTTGAAGAAAAATGGGGCACGCAACTATTTGCCTTAGCTGAAAACTTACTAAAAGGTTTCTCACCTTCAGTAATTGAGCTTATGCAAAAAGAAAATAAACTAACGTCTGAATACAGCAAGCTAGTTGCTTCTGCTCAGATTGAATTTGACGGAAAAACTTTGACATTGGCACAGCTTGGACCATATGCAGAATCGACTGATCGTGATGTTCGAAAAGCAGCACGTGAAGCAAGTGCAGACTTCTATGCTTCAAACAAAGAAAAGTTCGATCAA
Source organism: Solibacillus sp. FSL R5-0691 (assembly GCF_037974225.1). Lineage (GTDB taxonomy): Bacteria > Bacillota > Bacilli > Bacillales_A > Planococcaceae > Solibacillus. The sequence goes on along the minus strand of NZ_CP150231.1, from coordinate 3,325,800 downwards.
ATCTATGATGATTTAGTAAAGCTGCGTCATGAAATTGCTACAAAACTAGGGTTTAAAAACTATGTGGAACTTGCCTATGTCAATATGAACCGTATTGATTACAACGCAGAGATGGTTGCAAAATTCCGTGAGCAAGTGCGGGAAAATATCGTACCGCTTGCAACGAAACTTTATGAGCGCCAAGCAGAACGTATCGGAGTAGAGGACTTTAAATTCTACGATGAAGGTTTAACATTCTTAACAGGAAATGCCGTGCCTCAAGGTGATCCGGAGTGGATTATTAATAACGGTAAAAAAATGTACGAAGAACTATCAAAAGAAACAGGAGAGTTCTTCAATTATATGATCGAGCATGACCTGATGGATCTGGTAGCGAAAAAAGGTAAGGAAAGCGGCGGATACTGTACGTTTATCGAAGACTACGAATCACCGTTTATCTTCTCGAACTTTAATGGCACATCTGGTGATATCGATGTACTGACACATGAGGCAGGACATGCATTCCAAGTGTATTCAAGCCGAAATATTGGTATCCCGGAATACTTATGGCCGACATATGAGTCAGCAGAAATTCATTCTATGAGTATGGAATTCTTTACATGGCCTTGGATGGAGCTATTCTTCAAGGACCAAACAGATAAATATAAATTCTCGCACTTAAGCAGCGGGTTATTATTCTTACCATACGGTGTAGCAGTTGATGAATTCCAGCATGTTGTATATGAAAATCCTGAAATGACACCAGCTGAGCGTAATGCTGCTTGGAAAGAAATCGAAGCGAAGTATTTACCGCATCGAGATTATGACGGTCATGAATATTTAGAGTCAGGAGCTATTTGGCAGCGACAAGGCCATATTTATACAACGCCATTCTATTATATTGACTACACGCTAGCGCAAATTTGTGCATTCCAGTTCTGGAAACGCTCACGCGAAGACTTCGAAGGGGCTTGGAAAGACTATCTGCACCTATGCAGTCTTGGCGGTTCATTTGCTTTCACAAAACTTGTTGAAGAAGCAGGCTTAATTTCGCCATTTGACGACGGCTGTGTGGAATCGGTTGTAGGAACAATCGAAGACTATTTAAATTCAATCGATGATAAGAAGCTCTAAAATTTAAGGGGTGCGTTTCGCAAATAGTACTTTGCGAAACAATCCTTTTTTATTTTTTGTATTTTATGAAGCTTTATGGCATGCTAAAACGTACATAGTTATAGTGAAAATTATAAGTAAAAGAAAGATTGAGAAAGAGAGTGAGCCGATGACTAGAAAACTGTGGTTCCAAGTGGGCGTAGGTATTCTAATTACATTATTAATTATCAAATATTTTATTGAAATTCATTCAATTTTTAATCCGATTATCATTATTTTTACAACCATCCTTGTACCGTTATTACTCGGTGGGGTACTCTATTATATTTCGGAGCCATTGCAGCGCATATTGGAAAAACGGGGTATGCCGAGATGGGGAAGTTTAATAACAATCGTCCTTATAATTGCAGGTTTATTCGCAACTTTTTTAGTTTTAGTCGGTACTCCAATTGCAAACCAAGTAAACAGACTTGTTGAAAATGCACCGACAATCGCTAAGGATATTGAAGAAACAGCTGATTTTATTTTAGATAATAAGGATAATATTCCGATGCTGCCGCCGCAAGTAGAAGAGTTTATAGCATCAGTAACGACTTCTATTCAAGACATTGCTGTCGCAAGTAGTAAGTATCTTGTGTCCTTCTTAAGTGGTGCGGTAACGGTAACCTTAACATTAGTACTGGCGCCGTTTTTCTTTATTTTCATGTTGAAAGACCATGAAAAGTTCGCTCCTCAAATTTACGGTATATTTAATGGTGAGAGCCGCACATGGGTTAAGAAAACATTAGAAGATATTGATAATGTATTAAGAAGCTATGTTCAAGGACAAGTGCTGGTCAGCTTTTTACTCGCAATTATGATGTATATCGGCTATTTAATCATTGGCTTGGAGTATTCATTATTACTTGCTTTGTTTGCATTTTTCATGAACATGATTCCATTTATCGGGCCGTGGATTTCCCTTGTCCCGGCAGTGATTGTGGCACTGGTTAATGACCCATTTGATATTATTTGGGTTGGTGTAGTGACGCTTGTCGCACAACAAGTGGAAAGTAACTTAATTACACCGAATGTTATGGGGCGATCTTTGGATATTCACCCGTTGACAGTCATTTCAATCGTATTGGCAGCAGGGAATATTGCCGGATTTATCGGAATTTTAATTGCCATTCCAACATACTGCGTCATTAAAGTAATCGTTCAAAATATTTATGAAGAACGCAAACAGATTAAAGAGACTGCCACTAAGAATGTGTAACACCAACAGAATCAGAATTAATATAGCGGGACATATGTGATAAGCATATGCTTCGCTTTTTAATTTTCGCAGGACACGGTATACTTATAAATTGAAAAGACATTTAAAAGGAGCAGACAATGCTAACATTTGAACAAAAACAAGAAATTATCGAATCATTTCCGCAGCTGACTAAAAAGGAAATTTCATTAAAACGTGTGAATTATCACTTTGAAGGAAGTCTATACGAAAAATCAATCGTTGTAGAAAAATTGCATCCAAACGGCAATGGCTTTGTTTTCGTGGGCGACTTATTGAAATATGAAAAAGAAGCAGGCGACAACGGACTAGTCAATATTCGTGACTACAGCGAGGAAGCGTTACGTGAAATCGTACGGGACTCCATCAACTATTTATCTGAGGAAGAAGAAGAGATTTTACCGATCGTCGAAACATGGATATCGCGTGAAGGCACGACGAAGCTGGAACTGGAGTTTAACGATCGTTCTTGGAATATTTATCATCAAGGAAATTTAGAGGAAACATTCGGTACGCGTGAAGACGCTGTTGCTTATTTACGTGAGGAAGGTTTCCGACTTTCAAAATAGATAAGTGAGGGAATTGGAGAATGACACAACAGAATTCATCGAAGGAAATGTCCGGAAATAAAATGGTCAAAATTATCGTCGGTACAATTGTAGTAGCATCCATAGTTATTGTCATTGCAATTCAAGCATTTTACATGTTGTGGGAACCTAAAGACCCGAAGCAAATCGAGTTAAACAAAAGTGAAGAAGAATCGAGCGCTGTTAATTCAGTTATGTTTCCGTTTGAGGAAAGGCTGTATTTAGGCTAGTTATGTTAATCCCTTGCGTCGGTAGTGGCGCGGGGGATTTTTTTGTTTGGGTTTTGGCGGTGGGCGTGGTTTTCTAATAAACAGGTGAAATGTTCTAATATATTTTAAAATGTTCTAATAAAATTGCGATTTTCTAATATCTTTGCCCAATGTGCTAATAAGTGTTCGAGATCTTCTAATATCGAGGGTGGATGTGCTAATATCGTACCAAGTTGTTCTAATATAATTAAAAATGTTCTAATAAAATCTAAATCTCCAACCCGGACAGCCTAAATTAAAAGGAAAAGCAGCTTAACCGGCATACGATTCCCCCGGTCTTCTAATAAAAGCAACGAAAGTTCTAATAACCACATGATTTCTTCTAATAACCCCGGCATTTGTTCTAATAAACTTAAACAGCTCCCGCACTCCACCAGATTTCCAAATAAAAAGCCGTACAGCCCATCTAAAACAGGCCGTACGACTATTTACTGATCAACTATCTCGTATTCTTCTTAAATGGCAGCCACCAGTTCCAGTCGCCAAACAGCTTCATGAAACTTGGGACGAGCATCAACCGGATGATTGTTGCATCAATGGCAATCGCGATCGCAATACCGACCCCGATTTGCTTCACGGGCATAACATCCGTAAATGCGAAGGCGCCTGTAATAACGATCATAATAAGCGCTGCCGATGTAATGATTTTACTTGTGGAAACAAGCCCATCGACCGTTGCCTTCGTATTTGTTGCCCCTTTTAAATATTCTTCCTGAATACGGGAAATTAAAAATACTTCATAGTCCATACTCAAACCGAACACTAAGCAGAACGTTAACACCGGAATAATCAGCACAATTGTCGTTGCTTCCAGACCGAAGTGGCCGTACTGGAAAATGTAGACAAGGATACCGAATGTCGCACCTAAACCAAGGATGTTCATTAAGATCGCTTTCAACGGAATTAAAATCGACCGGAACGCAATCATTAAAATAAAGAAGGTAGAGACAATGATGATCGCAACGGCAATGAGTACTTTAACGGCAATTTCATCAAAAATTTCCTGATTGAACTTCGCTTGACCGGACAATGCAAAATCGACACCTAAGTCTTTTTCACTCCAGTCGCGTACGAAATCCTGTGCTTCGAATGAAGAACCGTCTGCATGCAGATAAGCAACCATATACATTTTGTCTTCCTGAATAAAGTTTTCCGCTACTTCATCCAGTGCACCAGGTGCTTGCGGGTTGCTGTTTGCCATTTCCCACATTTCAACAGACTCAATATTGGCTACAGTAAACATTGATGTTACCCGGTCAACAAGAGGGTCATCCAACAGCTGTTGCTGGATATCGAATATTTTTTCGCGTCCCTCTGTCGTATCCCAATCACTTTCATTTTCTGCCAGAAGGAATACCGGTGTATCGTCGCCGAGCCCGAATTGTTCATCGAGTGTATCGAACGTTTGGCGTGATTCATAGGATTCCGGCAATGAATCCGTGGAAGGGATCGTTAATTCGATATCTTTAATCGGCACCATCGCAACACATAGTAAAATGATGGCCACAACGATAATTGTGACAGGTCGTTTCATAACAAAGGCAGCGAATTTTTGCCAGCGAGAGGCAGTCGGTTTTATTCGGAAAACACGGCCTTTATTTAAACGGTCGCCAAGAAGCATCAATGTTGCCGGTAAAAGTGTAGTACCAGTTAAGACAGCGAGTAATACAACGATTGATCCGCCAAGCGCGATGTTCATAAAAATCTCCACGTCAATGACGATCATAGCACCAAGACCGATCATGACACAAAGTGCGGAGAAGATAATCGAACGTCCGGCTGTTTGGATGGCTGTTTGAACAGACTGCTCAATCGATTGGGTATTGCGCTCTTCACGGTACCGGTTAATAAGGAGCAATGCAAAATCAATGCTTAAAGCCAGCCCGAGCATTGGGACGATATTTAATACGAAAATCGACAGGTTCACACTGTCGCCTAAAAGAGCCAATAGACCAAGTGTAATGACAACTGTCGCACCGCCGACTAAAATCGGCAGTAAAGAAGCTACGATTGTACCGAAAGCCAGCAGTAAAACGATTAAAGCAATCGGAAGACCTATCGTTTCCGCTTTAATTAAATCATTTTGACTTGCGACATTAATATCCTTTGAAATAACCGGTTCACCTGTAATGGAAATACCGTTGTCTTCGCCGAGTTTTTCACGGAGCTCATCAATAATCGGGAAGTAATCATCCACCGAATTATCAAAATCGAGCATTCCATAGGCAAACCCGTCTTTATTTAATTCTTCGACACCTACGGGAGATGTGATTGTTTGAATCTCTTCTATTGTTTCTAAACTTTCTAGGGCGGAAGAAATTTCTTCATCTGTTTTATTTTCAAACAGTACAAAAATCGTCTTTGCGGGTAAATTGAATGTATCGGACAGCTCGTTCGTTACATACGAGTGGTCGCCATCATAGAAAAACCCATCCCCTTGCAGTTTGGAAGGGAGTTGAAGTGCGAAAAATGCTAAAATAACTAAAATTGCACACCATATTAGAACAATCGGTTTTGCGAATTTAGTAATGAATGCTGCGAACTGTTTCATAAATTACCGCCTTTCTTTTTCCATAATTACAGTGTAATGGATTCATAGAAAAAAAGAAAAGAGGGAGGTTTGTCCGAAAAAAATTTCGAAGCAAACCTCTCCTCTTTATTAAAAGAACAGATTTAATATTGTATAAATAATCGCTGCCATGACAGCTGAAATAGGCATTGTAATAATCCATGTTGTAACAATTTTACGAGCCATACCCCAGTTAACGCCTTTTACATTTTGCGCAGAACCAACACCCATAATTGCAGAAGAAATAACATGTGTTGTTGATACAGGCAAGTGAATTAACGTAGCACCGAAAATAATGGATGCGGAAGCAAGGTCTGCAGCAGCACCGTTTACAGGACGGATTTTCATAATTTTACCGCCAACTGTTTTAATGATTTTATAACCACCGATTGAAGTACCAAGACCCATTGCTAAAGCACAGGCGAAACGTACCCAACCTTGTACATCATCCGTTGTTTGCCAATTTGCTGCAATAAGTGCCATCGTAATAATACCCATTGCCTTTTGGGCATCGTTTGTTCCGTGGGTAAAAGATTGAATGGCTGCAGTGAAAATTTGCATAATACGGAAACCTTTATTTGTTTTATAAAGGTTCATATTCTTAAAAATGAATTTCATAATTGTCATCATGATAAAACCAGCACAAATCGCGATGATTGGTGATGCTAATAAAGCGATGATGATTTTTGTGAAGCCGCTATAGTTTAAAACCGCGACTCCAGATGATGCGATGGCAGCACCCGCAATCGAACCGATCAGTGTATGAGAAGAACTTGATGGAATCCCAAAATACCAAGTGACTAAGTTCCAAGTGATCGCCGATAAGAGAGCGGCCAAAATAACAACAGTACCGATTAATGGTGCATCAGGTGTAGATAATGCAAACGGGTCAACAATATCTGACGCAATTGCTTTTGCAACACCTACGAATGTAATGGCACCCACGAAATTCATAATCGCTGCCATGAGTACCGCTACTCGAGGAGGTAGCGCACGTGTTGAAACGGATGTTGCAATCGCATTGGCCGTATCATGAAAACCATTAATGAAGTCAAATGCAAGTGCAAAAAAGACTACTAGGACAGTAATGATAAGTAGTGTATTCATTAAAAGGACTCCTCATTAATTACGCATTACGCATAATGATTGTTTCGATTGTGTTAGCAACTGTTTGGCAGTAGTCGGCAATTTCTTCTAACTGCTCATAAATATCTTTGAATTTAATTAGACGAATAGGATCTTTCTCATTTAAAAACAGCTTTTTAATTGAAGAACGTAAAACTTCATCACATTCGCGTTCGTAATCTTTAATTAAAATTGCGTGCTGACGCATCCCAACAAGATCCTTTTTGTTTAATAGTTCCATCGCTTTTACAATTTCATCAGTAGACTTGGCGATATATGCTAAGAAATCGCGCATCGATTCATCGATTTCTGTTAGGGAAAACATTTCGAAATGTGCAATCGTACCTTCTGCGCCATCTAACACATCATCCATACGAATTGCTAATGATAAAATATCTTCACGCTCAATTGGCGTCATAAATGATTTATTAAGCATGACGATTAATTCATGGATTAATTTATCACCCGCTGTTTCGTATTGTTTCATACGAATGCTGATTTCCTTTAAGTCTGCAACCGTTTCAATGCGGAAATCATTAGCATAGTGGATACCTTCACGCATATTTTCAGCAATTTTCAATAAGGCTGAGAAAAACGGATCTTGCTTCTTTGAACTAAACATGGAATGCCTCCTGGATATATATAATTAAAATAATTTTAAAAATTAACCTCAATTATCATAACAAAAACTTAAAAAAATCTATACAATTTTTACTCTAACCTTATCAATCTTTACAATTCTGTAACAAAAGGAAAAGATGGATAAGTAATTATTTTTGGTCAAAAGATAGAAAAAATACGACTAAACGAGAAAACGGTTTTAATATTATAGTAAATTCCGCAGCTCATTTTCCAAAAATGGCTTCGCGTTTAAAAAGCGTACAAACTCATCATACTTTACACGTTGCTCATGCGTTGGTTTTTTCCCTGTATAATAAGCACGAATCAAAATATTCTTTGGCGTGTTTTCCATATCGATAAATTCCAATAATTGAGTATCGTACCCGACAAGTGACAATAGCTCAGCACGAATTGAATCCGTAGCTAATGCGGCAAAGCGCTCCTTCACTAAACCATGCTGTGTCATAATCGATAAAGCAGGGGATTGCAGCTGACGGTTCAGCTCATGTTGACAGCATGGAACACTTAAAATAACTTTTGCGCCCCATTTCACTGCACGGGCTAATGCCATATCTGTCGCAACATCACAAGCATGAAGTGTTACGACCATATCTACAGTAGTTTCTTCATTAAAGTCATTAATATCCCCAACTAAAAACTGCAGATTTTCATATTGTAAATCAGCTGCAATCCGGTTACATTCCTCAATGACTTCCTTTTTGAGGTCAAGGCCAGTGACATGTATATCAAGACCCTTTTCAACTTTTAAGTAATGATACAAAGCGAATGTTAAATAGGATTTGCCTGAACCGAAATCTAAAATGCGAATCGTTTTGTCTTTCGGCAAATGGGCTAAAGAATCATCGATGAACTCAACAAAGCGATTAATTTGTTTAAACTTATCGTATTTCTGTTTCTTTATTTTTCCATCTTCAGACTGTACTCCTAAACGGACTAAAAATGGATGAATACGGGAATCATCCAATAAATATTGTTTTTTTCTATTGTGGGATAAGTTCACTTGTTTAGTTGTCGCATTTTGATCAGATTTCCAAAGTACTTTGTTTTTCTTCGAGAGCTGCACTTGTACTGTCTGTTCCTGAAACTCGGCATGTACTTGACGGAACTGTTCAAAAAGAGCATCGAGCTTCGCGGCTAAATCTCCCACTGTAATATTTTCATGTTTTAAAATGCGCTCATATTGGTATTCCAGCTGAATCATATATTCTCCGCGAATTTCTACGGGCTTGAGTTTGACCCGTTTCAAGTCACTGGATTTTTGACGTGGCTGGCTAATAGTTGCTTGAAGTAATGTTTTATTAGAAATGAGTGCATGAAGCTGCACTTTCATTTGTTCGAATTCCATAAAAACCGCCTTTTCTATTCATTAATTACTTGGCATAATTGCGTCTCGATTTTTCGAGGCACACAGGATGTAACATATTTAGGCTGACTTCAATTTCCTAAAAACCTGTGACAATTGCCGGGGCTTCTCTTCATTCATCACTCACCAATGAAAGGTGCGTGATGAATGAAGAGAAATAATTGTGACCCTATAGTATCATAATGCGCTTATATGTTGTCATTGTACAGGGTTTTGAATTGTATGTTACGATGGGGAAAAACTATAGATTGTAGCAAGGAGGCAAAAATTTGAAAGATGTTGAAGTATTAATTGAACGCGGTATATTAGTTGGCGTCAATTTACAAAAGGATGAGCATTTTGATTACTCAATGGAAGAGTTGGCAAATTTAGCACAAGCTTTAGATGTGGAAGTTGTCGGCATGGTAACGCAAAATCTGGAGCGTGTGACACCTTCCCATTATGTAGGTACTGGTAAAATTGAAGAAATTAAGGCGTTCTTTGATGAAACAGATGCCAATATTGTTATCTTTAATGATGAACTCTCCCCATCGCAAATCCGTAATTTAGAACGTGATTTACAATGTAAAGTAATTGACCGTACAATGCTGATTTTAGATATTTTCAGTCGCCGTGCAAAAACACGTGAAGCACAATTACAAGTAGAGCTCGCTCAATTACAGTATATGCTTCCGCGCCTAGTCGGGCTCCATGCTTCGCTATCCCGTCAAGGGGGAGGAACAGGAGGCGGCTTTAAAAACCGTGGTGCTGGGGAAACAAAGCTCGAACTTGACCGTCGTAAAATTGAAGATCAGATTTCGAAAATCAAGAAAGAGCTGGAATCTGTTAAAGAGCAGCGTGAAACACAGCGAAAGCAACGTCGTAAAAATGCAGTACCTGTCGTATCAATTGTTGGTTATACAAATGCAGGGAAGTCCACGATTATGAACCAGTTACTTGCAAAGGCGGGGCAAGATGATACGAAGCAAGTGTTTGAAAAGGATATGCTGTTCGCGACACTTGAAACTTCGGTCCGTAATATTGAACTTGAAGATAATAAATCCTTTTTGCTGACTGATACGGTTGGTTTTGTTAGTAAACTTCCGCATCACTTAGTAAAAGCATTCCGATCGACATTGGAAGAAGCACGAGAATCTGACCTGCTGCTGCATGTTGTCGATGTTTCGAATGAGGAATACCGCTTTATGATGGAAGTAACGAATGAAACATTAAAAGCGATTGATGTTGAAAATATTCCTACTATATATGTATACAATAAATCTGACTTAGCCGATGTGGAATATCCGTTAGTAAGCGGGGATAATATTTGGCTTTCTGCGAAGGAAGATAGAGGGCTGGAAGAGTTGCTTCAGCAAATTAAGCAACAGATTTTTGCTAATTATGTTACATGTCAAATGCTTATTCCATATAATCAGGGTGGAATTGTTTCCTATTTAAATGAGCAGGCAACCGTTCTTGAAACCGCATATGAAGAAGAAGGTACATTATTAACGCTTGAACTTAAAGAAGCCGATTATCAAAAGTATGAAATTTATGTTGTGAAATAAAGAAGGAAATACAAAGCTAAAGTACGTTGCTTATGACAGTGCACTTTAGCTTTTTTATTTTTTAATAAAATTTTGTCTTTAAGAAAAGTCAAAATAATTTATTTAGTGAAGTAATTGTTTTATAATACAAAAATCTGTTGTGATGATTTGCTTTATTTGTCTGAAAATATCGAAAAAACATAAAATTATAACATTTTGATTATTTGTTGATTTTAATCAACTATTAGGCTAAAGTGTTCAAGTATATTATTTCAAATGTCAGACAACAGACATCGAAGTTTATTGTCAGAATATTTATTAATCGGGAGGATTTCAAATGTATTCAAAAGAAGAAATCGTGAAGTCCGTTCCTCAAACTGGTTTTGTTGGTCAACCTAAAGGGTTGTTTACACTATTCTTTACAGAGTTTTGGGAACGTTTTTCATATTATGGTATGCGTGCCATTCTATTATTCTACATGTACTATGCAGTTAAAGATGGTGGTTTAGGATTAGATCGTACGCAAGCTAACATTATCATGTCGATTTACGGTTCATTAATCTACATGTCAGGTATTATCGGCGGATGGATCGCTGACCGTATTACGGGTATGCGTAAGGCGATATTCTATGGCGGAATATTAATTATGATAGGTCATATCCTATTGGCCTTGCCGCTTGGTGTAACAGCGCTTTACTTATCGATGTTCTTTATCATCATTGGTACTGGTTTGTTAAAGCCGAACGTTTCATCTGTAGTTGGTGACTTGTATGCAGAAAATGATGCGCGTCGTGATTCAGGGTTCTCAATTTTCTATATGGGTATCAACATGGGTGGTTTCCTGGCACCTTTATTAGTTGGTTTATTCCAAAAAAATTGGGGCTTCCATGCAGGATTCAGTGTTGCTGCAGTAGGTATGTTCATCGGTTTAGTCGTTTACTTAATGTCACAAAAGAGCCTTGGTTTAGCAGGTTCTGTGGCACCAAATCCACTTTCTGGTAAAGAGAAGAAAACGACAACTCGTAACTTCACAATCGGTGGTTTAATTATTGTAATTTTAGGTTTTGTAGCTTATCAAAAAGGATATGCAAGCATTGAAAACTTCTCATTATTAATTACATTCTTAGGTGTAATGATTCCTACGGCTTTCATACTTTATATGTATCGTAGTCCAAAAACAAATGCAGACGAAAAATCTCGTCTATTAGCATATATCCCATTATTCATCTGTGCGGTAATGTTCTGGGCAATTGCTGAACAATCTTCAACAGTTATTGCAACATTCATTGATACACGTACAAACTTAAATCTATGGGGCTTTGAAATTCCGGCTGCATGGTTCCAGTCATTCAATCCATTATTCATTATCGTTCTAGCGCCAATGTTTGCGTTTATGTGGACGAAATTAGCGGATCGCGGACCATCAACTCCGAAGAAATTTGCTTTATCTTTATTCTTTGCAGGTATTTCATTCTTCGTAATGATCGCAGCAATCGTTTTAACTCCGGAAGATACGTTAGTAAATCCACTTTGGGTTGTATTCTCAATCTTCCTGTTAGTATTAGGTGAGCTATTGCTATCACCGGTTGGTCTATCAGCTACAACGAAATTGGCACCAGCTGCATTCGCAGGACAAACAATGGCGTTATGGTTCCTGGCTTCAGCTGCTGCACAAGCAATTAACGCACAGTTAGTTCGTGTTTACGGAATCGTATCTGAAACAACTTACTTTGGTGTATTAGGTGGTTTATCGGTTTTATTAGGTGTTATTATCCTCCTAATTTCACCAATCATCTCTAAAGCAATGCGCGGTATTAAGTAATTTTCAAACCTTTATTTGCAGAATTCCTGCAAATAAAGGTTTTTTCTTTTGGACAATAAGGAATAATAAAAGTTAACTACTTAAAAAGGTAGTATGTGGTATATAATGGGGTTGGGATGATACTTATCAAATCAAAGCGCTTGAAATCTTTGAGTAAGGAAGTATCGATTCTTCACATTAACTTCTTTTAGCAATTGTCAAAAACATTTGCCGAAAGAGACCTACTTGGGTTAAATTCGCTAAATATGGTCGAAAATAACCGGGGTAACCGATATATGTAGAACATTCCCGATGGTTACACATCTTTTTCAAAAATCATGTTACACAGCATGATTGCGGAGAGACACTAAGTAAAGCAAGGCGTTTTTAAGTATGAAGAATAGTAACTATAGGGGAGGCAGAATTATGTTAGAATCAGTGACGATTAAAGAATTAACGACAATTGAACAAATTGAAGAGGCGCGTAATCTAGAGCATGAAATTTGGGCTGTCGGCAGCATTCCGGTACATCAGACAATTGCGACACTTCGTAATGGCGGGATTGTACTCGGTGCATATTTGAATGATGAAATAATTGGTTTTAACTATAGTTGCCCTGGATATATGGATGAGAATATATACTTATATTCCCATATGATTGGTGTGAAGCGTAATTATCGTGAGCAAGGCGTTGGAGAATTGCTAAAAAATTACTTGAAGGATATCGCAATCGAGCGCGGTTACAGAACGTGCCGCTGGACATTTGATCCACTTGAAGCACGCAGCGGGTTTTTAAACTTCTCAAAGTTGCGCAGTTATAGCGATACTTATATAGAAAATTGCTACGGTGAAATGGAAGATCCATTCAATCGGGTATTGCCTACTGACCGTCTTTGTGTAGAATGGCAACTTGTCGATAATGATTACTTGCGCTGGGATGCGAAAGTGGAAGAATTATTGGATGAAGCAAAGCCTGTAGTGAATTGGGAAGAAAACATGGTAGGGCTTCCGACATTGGATCCGGAGCAAAAGTTTGATAAAGAAGAAGCGCTTATTCATGATGCCTATCTGTTGCCTATCCCTACGAACTTCCAGAAAATCAAAGTGGAAAGTGTAGCTTTGGCAGAAGACTGGCGCTATAAAACAAGACATATTTTACAGGCAATGTTTGATCAAAATTATAAAATAATTTATTTAAATAAAATAAATGATAATATTAGCCACTACTTATTAGTAAAGCGTTCATTATTTGCTCTTTAATCATCAGTGAATGGTGCCGCAGCTAAATATTATTAGGAGCAGCAAAGATGAAATTAAAAGAAGTGACAATACATGAACTAGTAATGCGAATGAAAACACCGTTTACGACAAGCTTAGGAACGATGCAAGACAAGCGTTTTTTAGTTGTGGAAGCGACGGATGAAAGTGGTGTTGTCGGCTGGGGTGAAGGAGTAGCATTTGAGGAGCCTTCCTATACAGAAGAAACCTTTAAAACTTCTCTTCATTTATTGGAGGACTTTTTGATTCCTGCATTACTCGGAAAAGAATTAAAGCATCCGGATGATGTGTATGAGCTATTTCGTTCGATTCGCCGCAACAACATGGCAAAAGCATCGATTGAAGGAGCGGTATGGGATATTTATGCTCAATTGACGAACCAATCGTTGTCAAAAGCTGTTGGCGGAGTCCAAGAGAAGATTGAAGTGGGAATCAGCATCGGTTTACAGCCTACAGATGAACAGCTGATTGATACAATTCAGCATTTTTTGGATGAAGGTTATAAGCGAATTAAAGTAAAAATCAAACCGGGAAAAGATATTGAGCTGATCCGAACAATACGGCAAGCATTTCCGGCAATTCCTTTAATGGCAGATGCAAACTCTGCGTATACATTGGATGATATCGATCGGTTAAAAGAGTTGGATCAATTTAATTTAATGATGATTGAGCAGCCTTTAGCGCATGATGACATCATTGATCATGCAATATTGCAGAAGCACATAAAGACTCCGATTTGTTTAGATGAGAGTATTACTTCATTAGAGGATACGAGAAAGGCGATTCAACTAGGCAGCTGTCAGGTGATTAATATTAAAATTGCACGTGTTGGCGGTATTAGCGAGGCAAAACGTATTCATGACTACTGTATGGAACATCATATTCCTGTATGGTGCGGGGGAATGCTGGAAGCGGGGATTGGCCGTGCTCAAAATGTAGCACTGACAAGTCTTGCAAACTTTATAATGCCAGGTGATACCGCAGCCTCTGAACGATATTGGCATGAAGATATCATTGAACCGGCAGTAACCGTTACAGATGGCTATATTACCGTTCCGAAAACAAAAGGTCTAGGCTATCAAGTAAACCGTGATACAATAAATAAATACAGTGTAAATAAAAAAACATATCGAATGTAAATATAAGAGGCTGGACATATGAAGAGTCACCATTGATTAAATAGAAAGCTTTTATAAGAAGTAGATACTTTGAAAAATTGATTGGAATGCAGGGCGAGTGTTCGTGCTGACGGTTTCACCTTTCGCACTGCTAAAACACTAGCTGACGGCTAACGCCTTTCGCTACAAGATTTTCTCTGTGACGAAAGCGTAAGCGTCAGTCACAAGCAAAGCTTCCTGCGGGAAAAGCGTGACGCCTGAGACTAGGAACAAAAGCTAAGAACGCCACGTCCTGTGGCAACGCTTTTGTGACCAACATCCTGTTGGCCTCACGCCCGCGGAAAGCGTCCCGGAATGGAAATCAATTTTTAATGCTCAGCAAAAAACGCTATTTTCTCTTAGAAAAATAGCGTTTTTTGGGTTATGTCCCAGCTTTTTTATTCGATTTTTCTACCTATTAGAATACATACGGGATGTTGTAAATAAAACGGAGAATCGCTATAAAAATACATTTTTCAATCTTTTCCTCTTTTAATACAAGTTTTAATACAAATTGTCTGTTTGATTTTCATTATTAGCAATTATATAATGATGTAGGGAAAGAGATGATTCTCATTTTCATTTAGAATTTACGTATTTAATAAAAATCTAAAATATATATAGAATAGTGGGAGAATTTAATGAGACTTTGGATGCTCGTAGCAGCGACCATCGTTCTGTCCTTTTTATCATTATTTATTGGTGCAATCGATATTAAGCCATCTGATTTATTAGACTGGGAATCAGATAAAATGCAAATTTTCTTAATGAGTCGAGTACCACGATTGATGGCAATTATACTTGCCGGGGCAGGGATGGGTATTTCTGGATTAATTATGCAAAGCTTAAGCCGTAACAAGTTCGTATCGCCGACAACTTCGGGTACGCTCGATGCGGCAAAGTTAGGTATCGTTGTATCAATGATATTTTTCACAAGTGTAGGATATATGGAGAAAATTATTTTCAGCTTTGCCTTTGCACTGATCGGTATGATGGTTTTCATGCGTCTTCTTGAAAGCATTAAATTCAAAGACGTTATTTTTGTACCCCTTATCGGGATTATGTACGGAAATATTATTGGTGCCATTTCAACATTTCTTGCGTATGAGGCAGATGTGTTACAAAGTGTGGATACATTCTTCCTAGGAAGTTTTACGCTTGTTGTCTCAGGTCGCTATGAATTACTTTATATAGCAGTACCTGCAATTTTCCTTGCGTACTTATATGCGAATAAGTTTACAGTGGCAGGTATGGGTGAAGATTTCGCCAAAAACCTTGGCTTAAGCTATCGTACCGTATTAAATCTTGGTTTAGTACTGGTAGCGGTTATATCCACTACAGTTGTTTTGACGGTAGGGATTATTCCTTTCCTTGGATTAATCGTACCGAACTTGGTTTCATTATATATGGGCGACAATTTACGTAAAACGATCCCACATACGATATTCTTAGGTGCAGCATTCCTATTAATGTGTGATATTTTAAGTCGTTTAATAGTATACCCGTTTGAAATTCCAGTAAACACAACGGTAGCGGTAATCGGCAGTGCAATCTTCTTAGTAATGTTGTTTAGGGGGAAAGCATATGCGAAAAAATAGTACGAAGCTAATCTTCTTAGCAGTTATCGCGCTGGTGTGTATTGCGTTATTTGCCTTTTATAATATTCAAGGCGGATTCAGTTATGCCTTTCCAAAGCGATTAGAACGAATTGCGGCAATGGTTATAACAGGGACGGCGATTGCCTATGCAACCGTTACATTCCAGACGGTTACACATAACCGCTTACTGACACCTTCTATGATGGGTGTCGATTCGATGTACGAAGTAGTGCAAACAATTATTTTCTTCTTTGCAGGCTCTGCATCAATCTTTGTAGTAAGCCGTTATTTAAACTTTGGTTTATCAATAGTGGCGATGGTCATTTTCGCCCTGATTTTATACCGTTTCTTATTCCGCGCAGATAAACATCCGATTTTCCTGCTTTTACTTGCCGGAATGATTATCGGAACATTGCTCGGCAGTTTGGTAACATTTTTACAAGTAATAATTGACCCGGTTGAATATGAAAGCTTACAGACACGTTTGTTCGCAAGTTTCATGAATGTAAAAACAGAGCTGCTGCTCATTGCTGTCATTATTTTAGGGGCTGCATTTATTTACGGTTACCGTTTATTGCGCGATTTGGATGTTATGTCACTAGGTCGTGAGAATGCAATAAACTTAGGTGTAAATTATGATAGAATAGTATTAAAAGTATTAATTTTATCTTCAGTTTTAATTGCAACATCTACTGCGCTAGTTGGTCCGATTACGTTTTTAGGGCTAATCGTTTCTAACTTGGCTTATCAGTTTTTTGCTACGTACAAGCATTCCGTTTTAATAGTGGGTGCGAGTTTAATTAGTGTTATTGCACTTGTCGGTGGGCAGTTTTTAGTACTGCATGTATTCCAGTTAAGTACAACGATCAGTGTTATTATTAACTTTGTCGGTGGACTTTACTTTATTTACCTAATACTGAAGGAAAGTAGGAAAGCAGGATGATTGAAATTAAAGGGCTTTCTAAAAGCTTTGGAAAAAAACCGGTCGTTGAGGATGTCTCATTAACTATACAGCCGAAAGCAATCACTTCATTTATCGGACCGAATGGAGCAGGTAAATCAACATTATTATCAATGGTAAGCCGATTGCTTGATGCAGATACAGGTGAAGTATTTTTAGATCAAAGCGATGTTAAAAAAATGAAATCCAATGATTTTGCAAAACGCGTCGCAATTTTACGCCAGTCAAATCATTTAAATGTACGTTTAACCGTTCGTGAGCTTGTATCATTTGGGCGTTATCCATATTCGAAAGGTCGTTTGACTCCGGAAGATGAACAGCATATTGACCGTGCGATTGAATATATGACATTGGGAGATATGGAACATAAGTTTTTGGATGAACTATCTGGTGGTCAAAAGCAGCGTGCCTTTATCTCAATGGTAATTGCTCAGGATACGGAATATATATTATTGGATGAGCCATTGAACAACTTGGATATGAAGCATTCTGTGCAGATTATGAAAATTTTACGTAAGCTTGTTGATGAATTGGGCAAAACAGTAGTAATTGTTTTGCATGATATTAACTTTGCTTCAGTATATTCAGATCGGATTGTCGCTTTAAAAGATGGACGTCTTGTAAAAGATGGCCCAACAAATGAGATTATTAACTCAGAAGCATTACGAGAAGTATATGATATGCATATTCCGGTGCAAGAACAAGATGGATGTCGCATTTGTGTATACTTTAATTCACACAGTTAAATAAATTTGGAAATAAATGCATAGGTTTGCTCGCTTATGCATTTATTTTATGAATTTAATTGAGAATGAATATTAGTTTCAGAATATTCGTTGACAAGTATGTACAGTTGTTTTACACTAACGTTAGTTAATTGAAAACGATTATCACTCTCGCTTGAGGGCATATTAGGAGGAAAAGTAATAATGAAAAAGTGGAAATTTTTAACGGCAGCAGCATTAACATTAATGTTAGCAGCATGTGGTTCAGACGAAGAAACATCTACAAAAGATGACACGAACGAACCAGCTAAAACAGAAGAAACAACTTCATCTACAGAAGCTTCAGCTTTCCCAATGACAGTTTCTCCATTATCAGCAGGTAGTGAAACAGAAGATGGTAAGTCTCTTACTTTTGAAGATGTAACATTTGAAGAAATGCCAAAAAATATCGTAGTATTTGACTACGGTTTCTTAGATACACTTGATGCATTAGGTGTTGAAGGTATCGTTGGTATCGCTGCAAACGGCGGTAAAGGTAACTTCCCTGAGCATTTAAAAGAAAAATATTTAACTGATTCAGTTACTGACGTTGGTTCTTTAAAACAAATCGACTTCGAAAAAGTTGCAGCTGCTAATCCGGATGCAATCTTCATCTCAGGTCGTCAAGGTTCTTTCTATGAAGAATTAAAAGAAATTACACCAAACGTAGTATTCATCGGTTCTGATAACTCGAACTATGTTGATGGCGTATTTGAAACAGTTGACTTAGCTGCTGAAATCTTCGGCAAACAAGAAAAAGCTGAAGAATTAAAAGCTGCATTACAAGAAAAAGTTGATGCTGTTAAAGAAAAAGCAGCTGGTTATGAAAATGCATTAGTAGCAATGTACAACGACAAAAAGATCTCTGGTTTCGACAATGGTGAAGATTCTCGTTTCGCATACGTGTACAATGACTTTGGTTTCAAACCATCAACAACTGATATCAAAGCTTCATCACACGGTTCTGACTTCTCTTACGAATCAATTCTTTCTGTAGATCCAGAAGTATTATTAATTATTGACCGTACAGCATCAGATGTAGATACAATCAAAGCTGACATCGAAAACGATATCATCAAAAAAACTCGCGCTTACAAAGAAGGCAAAATTGTTTACCTTGATGGCGTAAACTGGTACTTCTCTTCTAACGGTGTAACAACTGAAGCAGAGAAATTAGATGAAATCTTAAACGAATTAAAATAGTATAATAAGTATGGCATGTCTCTCAACAAGAGGCATGCCATTTTTAAAAGAGAGGGGAACTTAAATGTTCGTACAAATTCGCAAATGGATTGTAACAGAAGGCAACTCCGATAAAATTATTGAGCGCTTTAGTAAAAAACCAGGTCAAGGCCCATCGATGCTTGAACAACGTGAAGGCTTTATCGGCCGTGAACTACTTGTAAAAAATGTTCGCCGTGGTGAAGAGGAAGTTGTAATGATTGTTCGCTGGGAATCAGAGGATGCATGGAAAGCCTGGGAAAAGAGCCCGGAGCATATTGCAGGCCATAAAGCGAAAATTAAAGAGCATGGTGGTAAACCACCAAAACCGGAATTCGTTATTTCGATGGAACACGGAAATTATACAGTTGTGGAATAATGATTGATTAAGGGAGAATCTACTTTGCAGAAATTTATTTTGCGAAGTGGATTTTTATTTTTTTGTATATTACATATAATAATAGGGTAAGTAGAATAACAGTTTGACTGAAGAAAGTAGGTGTTTATTTGAAAAAAATAACTTCAATTTTTGCACTTGTTACATTGTTAGTATTTATTATTATTGCTTTAAATTTTGATACACCAAGCTTTGAGGCATTCGATATAAAAATCCGTTCATTATTATTTGGAAATAGTTTTATTATCTTATTTCACAATTTGGGAGAAACTAAGTTTATTATTGTGGCAACCGTTATTATGCTGCTGTATTTAGCATTCTTCAAAAGAGATTTTCGCAGTGTGCTTTTTGTATTACTTACAGTTGGTGTGGGAAATGGACTAAACCAGTTATTAAAGCGTATTTTTGCACGACCACGCCCAGAGCTTGAAGATCAGCTATCTTCGTTTAGCTTTCCTTCCGGACACGCACAAATTAGTGTGATGTTCTTTTTAACACTGGCATATTTGATTGTGAAATGGCTAAAAAACAAGAAGTGGAAATTTACTACATATACTATAATGCTGATTCTTATTTTTTTAATAGGATTATCACGTATAGCGGAAGGCCGTCACTATGCAACGGATGTTTTAGCAGGGTGGAGTATCGGGTATACTTGGTTTATCATATGCGTATTATGGTATGAGTCAAAAAAACATAAATAGCAGTAAGGGGTTCCTGATACATAGGGATCCCTTTTTTAGTAAAATGATTTGGTTTCTCGCATAAGATGTTTCCTAATTGAAAAAAGTTGCACATAGGAAACTTTGTGCGTATAATGTGAGAAAAGAATTATAAAGAAGGAGAATAGTATGGATGAGAATGTATTATTAGCACTGGGCTTAACATTATTTGCAGGGCTTGCTACTGGTATTGGCAGCCTGATCGCTTTTTTTACAACGCGTACCAATAAGAGATTTCTTTCAGTAGCATTAGGTTTTTCGGCCGGTGTTATGATTTATGTATCGCTTGTTGAAATTTTTGTAAAAGCAAAAGATGCATTAGTAAATGTTCACGGGGAAACAGTTGGGTACTGGTATACAATCATCGGCTTTTTCGGTGGTATGCTTGTCATTGCCCTAATCGACCGCTTTATTCCGAAAGGGAAAAATCCGCATGAAGTAAAATCTGTAGAGGATGTTCAAAAGGCTCAATTGATCGGAAATGAAGATGTAGAAGCAGATCGCCTCATGAAAATGGGATTATTTACAGCGCTGGCAATCGGGATTCATAACTTTCCGGAAGGTATTGCGACTTTCATGGCAGTATTGCAAGACCCGAATGTCGGAATCGCGATTGCCATTGCGGTAGCCATTCATAATATCCCGGAAGGTATTGCGGTAGCCATTCCAATTTTTTATGCAACAGGGAAGCGTATGAAGGCATTTAAATGGTCGTTCGCCTCTGGTTTATCAGAGCCGCTCGGTGCATTTATTGCCTACTTAGTACTAATGCAATTTATGACAGATACATTGTTCGGTATTGTTTTTGCTGGTGTTGCAGGGATTATGGTATTTATTTCGATTGATGAGCTGTTGCCGGCAGCCAAAAAGTACGATGAAGCCCATTCTTCTATTTACGGATTAATAGCAGGTATGGCAGTGATGGCCATCAGTTTAGTGATGTTAACTTAAGTTAATAACTTCACAAAAAAGCCAGCATTTCCTAATGGAGCATGCTGGCTTTAATGCTTTTCTATTATGATGCGGCTGTTACATTTTCAGATGCAACAGTAAATGTTGTATTCGGGTATTCATTTTTTTCAATTTCATCAAGCAATGCGACAGCAAAATCAGCATAACTGATATAACTGTTAAATTGTGAGTTTACTAAAATTTTCTCTTCACCTTTAATGTAATGGCCGGTACGTGGTCCATCCGAATCGAACATAGCAGATGGGATAGCAAAGGACCAGTGAATTGAAGAGCCTTCCAAATCACGCAAGTTCTGCAGTTGAGCCTTTGCTGTAACAGCAAGGTCTTCAGGATAATCCTCGAGATCCATAAGACGAACTGTTTTTTCGCGGTCAACAAATAGGCAACCCGAACTACCGATCACAAATAATTTTTTTTCTGTACCTTCCAGTAAAGAAATCAAATGTTCACCGGCATCGACGTGTAAATGTTCATCTCCTGGTAGTGGAGCAAAAGCATTAATTAAAATATCGAAAGGAGCGATTTGTTCCTTTGTTAATTTAAATAGGTCGCTTTCAATGATATTAATATTATTTTCTTGGACTGTTGCTTTATTTTTTACAATCGCTGTCACATCGAACTTTCGCATGATTGCTTCTCGTAATATATGAGTCCCTGCCTTACCCGCAGCCCCAATAACTGCAATTTTCATAAACATTACCCCTTTCTAACAGTAGATTTATTAATATACCCATATTTAACGGGAATTATGCATAAAAGACAAAATTACATATAAAAAAACAAAAAATGTACGCTATTCGAAATTGAATAACGTACATTAACTATCATTATGAGCTTGTTATCTATAACTTTGTAAATTAATTAACTGTGACAGTTGAGCCCGATGGTGATGCAGTTGTTGCTACCACTTGGTGATCCGGGAATTGCTGTTGCATTGAAGCGACAAATTGTTCGGAAATAGCGGACGGAATCATCGAGATTAAAGTTGGCCCAGCACCGCTTAAAGCTGTTCCATATGCGCCAGCTTTTTTTGCTGCTTCGCGAATCTCATTATAAGAAGGAATAAGATTTGATCGGAAAGGCTCATGGAAAAGATCTGCTTCCATATAACGCCCGATTCGTACATAATCCTTCGCAATAAGGGAAGCGGCGAGCATATTTGCATTGGCACTTGCCCGCACTGCATAACTTCGCTGCAGCTGTTCCGGTAAAACACCACGTGATGCCGCAGTTTTAAGTTCAACGTTCGGAATGAAGACAACGAATACTGCATCCATTTCCCGAATATGAAGTGTATCGACAATTCCTGCTTCATCCATTGAAGAAATCGTCAATCCGCCTAAAACCGAAGCGGTCGCATTATCAGGATGACCTTCAATCTGAGAAGAAATATTCAGTTTATCCTGTTGCGATAATTTCAGATTTCCTAAAATATCGGCTAATTCTATAGCACCGACAATTGCAGCCGCACTGCTGCCGATTCCACGTGCAAGCGGGAGCTCACTCGTCATTTCAATTTTACATGGAGGCAGCACGGCATGATATTGCTGTGCCACTTGCTGCGCTATCGTATAAATTAAATGTGTTTCGACTGTCGTATCAGAGGGCACATTGTCACCAATATGCACAAATTCCCACTCGTCTTGTAATGTGACATCCAATGTTAGATAAAGTGAAAGTCCAAGACCGATGGAATCAAATCCAGGACCTAAATTTGCTGTACTGCCAGGAACTTTGATTTGCCACTTCTTACTCATAGACTAAATACGCCCTCGATGTAATTACGGATTTCCTGCTCATCATTTTGAAGTGAGACAAGGTCTACTGTCGAAACATTCATCGCTGTATCTGGGTCCTTTAAGCCGTTTCCGGTAAACACTGTAACAACACGACTGCCAGCAGCAATTTTACCTGCTTTTACAGATTTAATGACACCAGCTAATGATGCTGCCGAACCAGGTTCAACAAAGATCCCTTCTCTGTTGGCAATTAGTTTATAAGCATCTAAAATTTCATCATCTGTTACTGAATCAATTAAACCGCCTGACTCATCACGGGCAGTTTCAGCGAACTTCCAGCTTGCAGGGTTTCCGATACGAATCGCTGTTGCAACTGTTTCCGGGTCTGCAATTGGTGCTCCTTGCACGATAGCAGCAGCACCCTCTGCTTCAAAGCCGTACATTTTAGGAAGGCCACTTTGTTTTGCTTCATTATATTCTTTGAAGCCTTTCCAGTAAGCTGTAATATTCCCCGCGTTCCCTACAGGAATACATAAGTAATCAGGAGCTTGACCTAGTTGATCAACAATTTCAAAAGCCGCTGTTTTTTGACCTTCAATACGATATGGGTTTACAGAGTTCACAAGTGCGATCGGAGTATTTTCACTGATTTTGCGCACAATATTTAATGCATCATCAAAGTTGCCGTCAATTTCAATAATTTTTGCACCATACATGCAAGCTTGTGCCAATTTACCGAGTGCTACTTTGCCTTTAGGAATGACAACGATTGACTGGATGCCTGCACGAGCAGCATATGCAGCCGCCGCCGCAGAAGTATTGCCTGTCGATGCGCAAATGACAACTTTAGAGCCTTCTTCGATAGCTTTGGCAACAGCAAATACCATCCCGCGGTCTTTAAATGAACCGGTTGGGTTAGCGCCTTCAATTTTTCCGTATAACTCAATTCCAAGTTCCTTAGATAAATTTACTAATGGAATCAGTGGTGTATTTCCTTCATTTAGTGATAATGCAGGTGTATTTTCAGTAACAGGTAGGTACTGTTTATATTCTTCGATAAGACCTTTCCACATAGATAATAAACTCCTTCTGTTCTCGCTAGATGAACATTTGTTTTTGTATACAAGACATTTTATACCTATGCGTCCCTTATTTCAATAGGAATTGCTAAATTGTCGGAACAATTCGTTAAGTTAAAAAAATGTTGTCACTTTTAAGAAATAAATGTATGATAGTAACGTTGTTAAGTCAAGTGTAAAGACACATGGAAGGTGGAAAAGTAATGTCGGTGGAAACAAAGGATCAAAAGCCCCTATCACGTAATAAACTTCTACGTATAGCAGGGGTTGGATGGATGTTCGATGCAATGGATGTCGGAATACTATCTTTTATCATTGCAGCGCTTGCAGTTGACTGGGGTTTAAATAGTAGTCAAATGGGCTGGATTGCAAGTGTAAACTCAATTGGTATGGCAGTTGGTGCATTGTTTTTTGGTGCACTCGCAGATAAAGTTGGACGTAAACAAATATTTATGTGGACACTAATAATATTCTCCGTTGCAAGTGGTTTATCCGCATTTACAACAACTTTGACACTGTTTTTAATTTTACGCTTTTTTGTTGGTATGGGGCTTGGCGGGGAATTACCTGTCGCATCCACGCTTGTATCTGAAAGTGTAAAAGCTGAGGAACGCGGAAGAGTGGTTGTTTTACTTGAAAGTTTTTGGGCTGGTGGCTGGCTGATTGCCGCACTGATTGCCTATTTCGTTATACCGGCTGAGTTTTGGCCGATTGAAGGATGGCGCGTTGCCTTATTAATTACGGCAATACCGGCACTATATGCAATTTATATAAGAATGAAATTACCGGACTCTCCACAGTTCAGAGTAAAAGAAGAATCGAAAAAACGCTCGGTGTTGCAAAATATCGCAACATTGTGGGAGAAAAAATATGCCCGTTCTACACTGATGCTTTGGATTTTATGGTTTGCAGTTGTATTTTCTTACTACGGGATGTTTTTATGGTTACCAAGTGTAATGGTAGGTAAAGGATTTGATTTAATATCAAGTTTTAAATATGTATTAATCATGACTTTGGCCCAATTACCAGGCTATTTTACAGCTGCTTGGTTCATTGAAAAGTTTGGGCGCAAATTTGTACTAGTTACATATTTATTAGGTACGGCAGCAAGTGCCTATGTATTCGGCAGTGCAGAAACGATCGAAGTATTATTAATTTCAGGTATGTTGCTTTCATTCTTCAACTTAGGAGCATGGGGAGCCTTATATGCGTATACACCTGAGCAATATCCGGCAATTGTACGCGGTACAGGCGCAGGTATGGCCGCAGCAATAGGTCGTGTAGGCGGTATTTTTGGTCCGCTATTAGTTGGGACACTACTGACAAAAGGTTTTGATATCAGCTATATATTCGCGATTTTCTGTGTAGCGATCGTCATAGGTGTGCTAGCGGTTATCTTCTTAGGAAAAGAAACGAAGCAAACGGAACTACTATAGTTGTAAATTATTAGAATTGATGTACTTTATAATAATGAATAGGGATCTGTGCTAATAAAATAGCCCAGGTCCTTTTTGTTGTTGAAGTACTGGAAAAAAATACCTAACCAATAAACAAATATACCATTTTTTTAATAAATGTTTAGTTTTAAATTATAAATTTTACAAATCTATGTCAATTTCCTACTCGAACTTTTATATTCTTTAGTACGCTAAAGTTTTTTCAGAAAACTCGTTGAATTCTATTATTATTCATGATAATGTATTTTTTATTATTAAGAATTTAGTGCACGTAATGTTACATGAATGAGTGAGAAGTTATTTTAATAAAAAATATAGGAAAGGGAGATGGAGAATTTGACTATTTGTGAAAATATTAAAAAGAAGTATATTCGCCTTTCGAAGGGGCAGCGGAAAGTTGCACAGTTTGTTATGGATAATCCGAATATAGTAGGGACACATACCGCTTCCGAAGTAGGAAGGTTAGCAGATGTAAGTGAATCAACTGTCATCAGATTTTGCTACTCAATGGATTTAGCCGGTTTTAGTGAGCTCCAGGAAAAACTCAAGGGATATTTAATGGAAAAAGGTGAATCAACTGAAGATAAACAAGCGATGCCTGTTAAAAAAATCCGAAATCATATTGGAGCAGATATTGTAAAAAAAGATATCGCCAACATATCAAAAACTTTCAACCAGCTAAAAGAGCAGGATGTTGAAGAAGTTGTACAATTACTACATACAGCGAAAAAAATCCACTTTTTAGGTTTCAGACAGTCGACACCAGTTGCATTTTGGATGTACAGCAATGTCAATCGGTTACGAAACCATGTTCATTTTATTCCCCATGAGGCAGACAAAATTGCTCAACAACTGGCATATATGGATGAAGATTCATTGCTTTTCATAATATCACTTGATGAAGAGTACGAAGATATGGCGACAACAGTAGAAATTGCCAAAAGAAAAAATGCAAAAATTGTTGCAATTCGTAATGAAGAGCTCAAATCACAAGCGGAACCGGCTAACCCTGTACTTATCGTTCCAAATATAAAGGAATCTGGGGTTACATGTACAATTGCCATTTTCTCTCTTTTGAATATTTTAGTAGAATCAATGGTAAACCAAGATCCGCAGCAATATGAGCAGTATACTAAAAAAGCAAAAAGCACGGTCGGTATGTCTAATTTAATAGCAATTAGCTAAAACTGTCATGGCTGCCTCATAGCCATGACAGTTTTCTTTTTGCTTAATGAGATTGGTAAATCTTCTATTTTTCACTTTCTGAACGTTATGTTAAAATGAAGAGCGAAAAGCATTTAATAGGAGGCTCACTCATGAGTAAAACATTAGTTTTCGGACATAAAAACCCAGATACAGATACAATTACTTCAGCAATTGTTTATGCATATTTAAAACAACAATTAGGTGTAGATGCAGAAGCGGTTCGCCTTGGAGAATTAAATAACGAAACAAAGTATGCACTGGAAAAATTCAATTTTGAAGCGCCACGTCTAATTGCTAACGTAAAAGATGAAGGCGCAAAAGTAATTTTAGTGGATCATAATGAGTTCCAGCAATCAGCAGATGGAATCGAAGAAGTACAAATTTCGGAAGTGATCGACCATCACCGTATTGCAAACTTTGTAACAGCTGACCCGGTTTATTTCCGTGCGGAGCCTGTAGGATGTACAGCAACAATTTTAAATAAATTATTTAAAGAAAATAATGTGGAAATTCCGGCTAATATTGCTGGTTTAATGCTTTCTGCGATTATTTCGGATACATTACTATTCAAGTCTCCTACATGTACAGAGCAAGATGTGAAGGCCGGTGAAGAACTGGCAGCTATTGCAAATGTCGATGCTGCACAATACGGTTTAGCTATGCTAAAAGCAGGTGCGGACCTTTCAGATAAATCATTGGAAGATTTATTATCATTGGACGCAAAAGGCTTTGAATTTGGTCAGTATAAAGCGACGGTTGCCCAAGTAAATGCGGTTGATATCGAAGACGTTCTTGGACGCCAGGAAGAGCTTGAAAACTTACTGAACAAAAATATAGCTGATAACGGCCTGGATTTATTCTTCTTTGTCGTAACAGATATTTTAAACAATGATTCAACAGCAGTTGCAGCTGGACAAGTTGCAGAAGAAGCTGCGAAAGCTTTCGGTGCAACAATTGTCAATGGCCGCATCAGCTTACCAGGCGTTGTATCACGCAAAAAACAAATCGTTCCCGTTTTAACTGAAAACTTAAAATAAAAAATGATGAGGCTGGGACATAACCCGAAAATGCTATTTTTCTCTTAGAGAAAAATAGCATTTTTTTGCTGAGTGTTAAAATTGATTTCCATTCCGGGACGCTTTCCGCGGGCGTGGCCTGAGCCTGTAGTCTCAGGCGTCACGCTATTCCCGCAGGAGTCGCCCTGCATTCCAATCAATTTTGCAAAATATCCGTTTCTTAATAAAGGATTTCCTGTTATTTATCGGTTATTCTACTTATGTCCCAGTCTCATTTTTTCATTTTTAACGGGTAGACGGCAGGACCTTCAATAACCTCGCCTTTTGCGTTGTAGCGTGATCCGTGGCAAGGGCAATCCCATGTATCATCTGCAACATTCCATCTTGTTTTACAGCCAAGATGTGTACATTTCGGTGCATCTGGTCTGTCGATATAGCCTTTTACAAGCTCTTTTCCAATCATCCCGCCCGTTTGCAGCATAAAGTAAAAGGTCTTCCCGAAATTCGAACGATTCGGTGAGTATAAAGCAGTTGCCGGGTTTGCAATTCTTTTAATAAGATCTGTAAGCAATGTTCCGGCAACAAGCGAAGAAGAAAGCCCCCATTTGTTGAAACCCGTTGCAATGTACAAACTGTCATCACTTGGGGATAGCTGGCCGATATATGGAATCTGATCTGCAGTCATAACATCCTGTGCACTCCAGCCGTATTCATATGGCGGAAGCTCAAAGTCTTTTGTTAGCTCATGCTGCAATGTTTCGTAAAACGGGTCTGTATCGCTCGTCGATCCGGCTGTATGTGATTGTCCGCCGTAGATGAAGTAGGGCTGATTATCGATCAGTGCTGTTCTGATAGTACGACTTTGCGCATCGATACTTAAATATTGGCCTTCCAACAGCTGTGAATATTTAGTTGCTGTCAGGTAAGAACGTTTAATTTGCAGCTTCATCGAATAAAGCTGACGAATCGATTCAATCGGATAATGTGTGCATAAAATCAGCTTTTTATAATGCACAGTATGGTCATTGCTTGTTTGAAGGCGATTTTTGGACATCTCTAATTTTGTAACCCTCGTATTTAAATAAAGTTGAGCTCCATGTTTTCTTGCTAAATGGACATACGTATTTGTGAACTGTACAGGATTGATCTGACCTTCATTTTTAATACCGAGCGCAAGTTCTACAGGAACCGAAAGCTCGATTTCTTTTGTGGCTTCAAAGGGAATGCCGATTTTTTTATAGCTTTCCGCCTCATTTAACAGCAGCTCTTTCCCTTGTGGGGTAGCTGTATATACATAGGAAGTAGCGCGGGAAAAGCTTGTGCTATTTTCGGAGGCGGCTTGTTCAATAGCTCGCTTATTCGCCTCGTAGTAAATTTTCCCGTCTTCTTCATTTAATTTTGAGTAAATGAGGTTATGCTGCACTGTCAATTTTCCAGTCGAATAGCCGGTTGTTCCTTGTGCAAACTGAGGCATTGCTTCGATAAGCACGACACTAAGCCCCTCTTTAGCAAGCGAATAGGCGGTATAAATGCCACTAATCCCGCCTCCGATTATGCATATGTCGCAGTTGATCGATTCTTGAAGGGTAGGGGCAGCAAAATCTGAATGTGTTGGGAGCCAGAGCGATTGTTTCAAAATATCACCTTTTTATTTTTTAGCATTGGGCATTTGACGAGGATTTATTCAGGAGTTGTCACATATTAAATATTTCCGGGCCAGAGGGGTAGTTTCAAACATTGTACTTTTGTATTGTTGCTCGCTACAATACAAGACAAGGAGAGTGATTAGCATGAAAATCGAAGTATGGTCCGACTATGTATGTCCTTTTTGCTATATCGGCAAGAAACAATTGGAAATCGCATTAGATGAACTTGGTTATGGAGAGGCGATTGAAGTATCATATAAAAGCTATTTATTAGATCCTTCTACACCTGTTGATACGAATAGCTCTGTTTACGAAGAATTGTCCCGAAAGTATCAAATTTCATTAGATGAAGTGAAGAAAATGACAGCAAATGTTACAGCTCGCGCCAAAGAAGTAGGGCTCGAGTACAACTTTGATGACATGAAAAGTGCAAACACTGTAAAAGCGCACCGTTTAGCAAAATGGGCTGAAACGGAAGGGAAAGAACAGCAGTTCACAGAGCGCGTTTTAAAAGCCTACTTTTTAGAAGGTGAAGCAATTGGAAAAACTGACGTATTGCTGACATTGGCAAAAGAAGTCGGCTTATCTGCAGAAAAAGCGCGTCAAGTTATTGAAAGCGATGAGTATATGGAACAGGTACAGCAGGATATTGCGGTCGCTCAAAATTTAGGTGTACGCGGTGTACCTTTCTTTGTCATTGATAATAAGTATGGAATTTCAGGTGCACAGCCACAGGAAGTATTTGAACAAACAATCGAAAAGGCAGCGCAGGAAAGTGGGTTGCGTAAGCCCTTGAAAATGCAAGGTGTAGACGGGGCTGCGTGTACTGACGATTCTTGTGATATTTAACAGGAGTTCATGTTGTATTAACGGGAGATTTTACCTGGATTCGTATTTTTATATAAAAGTGAAATAGGAATTCAGACTAAAGTATGAGGATAATCTAATTGATTTTTTTAGGTTGTTCTTTTATTATATATAAGTGCCTCGAATTTGAGATACTCTAAAACAAGATAAAAATTCAAAAAATAAATAAGATTGAGATAGTAGGGAGAAATGAAAATGACAAACGTATTAGTAGTAAAAGCAAATAACCGTCCAGACGGCGTATCAACAAAAATGTATGAAACATTCATGGCGGAAGTAGCGAACGTTGAAGGTTTAAACGTAACATCTTTTGATGTATTTGAAGAGAATATGCCATATTTTGGTCAAGAATTATTCAATGCATTCGGTAAAGCACAAGCAGGCGAAGAATTATCAGCAATCGAAGCAGGTTCATTAGCTGCTTTCAATAAATCTCGTGAAGCATTAACAGCTGCAGATGTAGTAGTATTTGCGTTCCCGTTATGGAACTTAACAATTCCTGCAGCATTACAATCATTTATCGATTACACTTATGGCGCAGGCTATTCATTCAAATACAATGAACAAGGTCAATTAGTAAGCTTAATGACTGACAAAAAATATATCGTATTAAACGCTCGCGGCGGTATTTACTCAACACCACAAGCATCTGCTTCAGAAATGTCTGTAAACTACATTAATGCAGTTATCGGCGGCGTATATGGTATGGAAAAAATTGATGAAGTTATTATCGAAGGTCATGCTTCGAATCCAGCTGGTGCCGAACAAATTATTGCTGATGGCTTAGAAAAAGTAAAAGCTGCAGCGCAAAACTTGGCAAAAGTAACAGCTTAATTTAATTATTCATATAGTAGAGAAGGGTTGCTCACAAAGTTGTGGGCTCCCTTCTTTTTTTAGTCGGGTAACAGCGTGTCTTAAGGTAAAATGTCACTTGGCAGTAAGCTACTTACTTTTCGTAATTAATGAGAAGTGGTAATATAATAAGTAGCAGTTAAATAAATTTAGTTTTAGAGTAGTGAATATGAGGTGAAGAAAATGAAAGAATCAGCACTATGTCCGCGCCTGTCAAAAGCAATGGAGCTTGTAGGAAAACGCTGGACAGCTTTAATTATTTATCAATTGTTGGAAGGGCCTCAACGTTTCAATGCAATCGAAGCTGCATTACCGATTAGTGGACGCTTACTGTCGGAGCGACTAAAGGAACTCGAAAAAGAAGGTATTGTTGAACGGAAAGTGTTTTCAGAAGTACCGGTTCGTGTTGAGTATAATTTAACCGATAAAGGGCGTTCACTTGAACAAACTGTGAGAGAAATTGAAATATGGGCAAAAACTTGGTTATAAATCTTGCTGTTTTACTTGTAAAAAGCGTTATAAAAACAGATACTTAAAAAATACGTCAGCTTTACAGGAAAGGAAAATGTTTTTTATGACAATTCAACAGTGGGAAAATGATTTATTACAATGGATTCCTTCAACTAATATAAAAAAAAATGAAACATTAAAAAAATATACGATGACAAAACTTGGCGGTAAGGCAGATATTTTAGTACTGCCGAAAACTGAAGAGCAAGCAGCAGCAGTCGTTAAGTATGCATACGAAAATAATGTACCGCTACTCATGCTGGGGAACGGCTCCAATATGGTTGTACGTGATGGCGGGGTACGTGGTATCGTCCTGCATTTTGCTTTACTGGACGAAATTCGCATTGAAGGTGAAACGGTTTATGCTCAAAGTGGGGCATTGATCAAAGAAGTATCAAAACAAGTTGCAGCTCAAAGCTTAACCGGTTTTGAGTTTGCATGTGGTATTCCAGGGTCAATAGGCGGAGCAATGGCAATGAATGCAGGTGCGTACGGTGGTGAAGTTAAAGACATCGTCACATCATGTAAAGTATTGACACCGGAAGGAGAGGTTCTTGAGTTGAACAATGAGCAACTAGAACTTTCTTACCGTAAAAGCATCATTGCTAAAAAAGGCTATTTTGTACTGTCTGCTACGTTCCAATTAGCACATGGTGATCAAAAGCAAATCGATGAGAAAATTGCCGATTTAACATTCCAGCGTGAATCGAAGCAGCCGCTTGAATACCCTTCAGCAGGCAGTGTATTCAAGCGCCCGCCAGGTTATTTTGCAGGTAAGCTTATTCAGGATAGTGAATTGCAAGGTAAAGGTGTCGGAGGGGCAGAAGTTTCTACAAAGCATGCAGGATTTATCGTCAATAAAAACAATGCCACGGCAAAGGATTATATTGATACAATTCAAATGGTACAGCGTGTTGTAAAAGAGAAGTATGATATCGACTTGGAAATGGAAGTAAAAATTGTCGGTGAAGACTAATCTTGGATGATATAAAATGACTTCAACTCGTGCTAGTTTAGCGCGGGTTCTCTTTTTTTAATGGATAATTTTAATATGAGTTACATAAAGGGAGTAGGATAGATGAAATTTATTTCGTGGAATGTAAATGGGATTCGTGCATGTGTAAATAAAGGGTTTTTGGATTATTTCCGTGAAATGGATACGGACTTTTTCTGTATCCAGGAAACAAAATGCCAGGTAGGACAGATTGATCTTCAACTGGAAGGATATTATCAATATTGGCACTCGGCAGTGAAAAAAGGTTACTCTGGTACAGCTGTCTTTACGAAACATGAACCGTTAGCAGTGTATTACGGTATCGAAAATGAAATAGCGGCAGATGAAGGACGTATCCTTACATTGGAATATGAAAATTTTTATTTAGTGAATACATACACACCGAATGCCAAAAGGGATTTAACTCGTTTGGAAGAGCGGTTGCAATGGGAAGACCGTATGGCACTCTATTTGAAGGAACTTGATGCGAAAAAGCCCGTCATTTATTGTGGAGATTTAAATGTTGCACATAGCGAATTGGATATTAAAAATGTGAAATCCAATATCGGAAATTCCGGATTTACATATGAAGAGCGCGGGAAAATGACAGATTTGCTTGCAAGCGGTTTTACAGATTCGTTTCGGCATTTCCATCCGGACCTAACCGACCACTTTACATGGTGGAGTTATATGGCGAAAGTACGCGAAAGAAATATCGGCTGGCGCATTGACTATTTTATCATCTCCGACCGGCTTGTAGATAAGGTTGAGGAAGCATCCATACATTCAGAAATTTTAGGTAGCGATCATTGCCCTATCGTATTAAAATTAAAAACGGTGTAAGATGAATAGACTAATAGAAACAGAACTTTTGCAGCATATTAAAGCTTTGTGAAAAAGAGAAAAAAAGAGGTGGAATTTATGGCACAACAGGCGAAAAAGTCAAAATGGCGCAAATTTATAAACATCGCCATTTGGGCAGTCGGGATTTTAATTATTATAGGTGGTGCGGCGGTAGCAGGATTGCACTTATACGTATCCAATTCTAAACCTGTCATTGAAGGTGAACTTGCAGTATCCATTTTAGATGATGATGTGGAAGTTACGAGAGATGGTGTAGGAGTACCGCATATTGTGGCCAAGTCCGATGCAGATCTTTATCGTGCTCAAGGCTATGTCCAGGCACAGGATCGTTTATTCCAAATGGATTTGGCACGCCGTCAAGCAAGTGGTACTTTAGCTGAGGTAGTAGGGGAATCTGCGGTAAATACAGATAAGTTTTTCCGTACATTCAGTTTACGACAGGCTGCAGAGTTATCATGGGATGACTATGATGCACAGTCAAAACAAATTCTTGAATGGTATGCGGATGGGGTAAATGCTTTTATCGATGAAGTAAAAGGTACAAGCAAACTTTCATATGAATTCAAATTACTTGGGTATACACCTGAAGCTTGGTCACCGATTGATTCATTGACAATCGGAAAATACATGGCATATGACTTAGGCGGAAACTGGAATCAGCAGGCTTTCCGTTCATGGGCAATGCAGAATTATACAAAAGAACAAGCTGAAGAATTATTTGTAGAATACCCTGAAAACGCTCAATCAATTATTGAGGCAAATTTAAATCTTGAAACGGATATTGCAAGCGCCATTCCAACGGATTATTTGCCGTCAGAACATAACGGCAGTAATAACTGGGTTATAAGCGGTGACCTGACAAAATCAGGTAAACCATTACTTGCAGATGATCCGCATCTAGGATTAAGCACGCCATCTGTATGGTATCAAATGCATCTGCAATCACCTGAACAAAATGTTAGTGGTGTCATTTTTGCAGGGATTCCTGGAATTATTCTTGGACATAACGAAGAGATTGCATGGGGTGTAACAAATGTGAACCCGGATGTGCAAGATTTATATATTGAAACACCAAACCCGGAAAACCCGTATGAATTTGAGTATGACGGTGAATGGGAAGAGGCAACTGTACGACAAGAGCCGATCAAAGTAAAAGACGGTGAAACGGTTGACTTTGAAGTTGTGGAGACACGCCACGGTCCAGTCATCTCTAATATTATGCTGAAAGATACTGAGATGAAAGAGCAATTCTCTATGCAGTGGACAGCACTGCAATCAACACAGGAATTAAAAGCAGTTCTAGGCTTCAATAAAGCGACAAATTGGGAAGAGTTCGAAGTTGCACTAGAAGACTTTAAAGCACCGGCACAAAACTTTGTGTTTGCTTCAACTGATGGAACAATTGCATACAAAGCAAATGGTCTAGTACCGATCCGTAAACAAGGTACAGGTTCATTACCGGTACCAGGTAACTCTTCGGAATACGGCTGGGAAAGCTATATTCCATTTGATGAGCTGCCAACGGTTATTAATCCGGAAGAAGGCTTTATTGCAACAGCGAACAATCAAGTGGTAGGCGAGGAATACCCTTACCATATTTCGAATCTTTGGGCACAGCCTTATCGATATGAGCGAATCGTAGAGATGATTAAAACACCGATGTATGATGAGGAAACAGGTGAATTATTAAAGCTTTCTGTTGCGGAAATGAAAGGTATGCAAATGGATAAGAAGAATTTGCATGCAGTAGAATTTTTACCAGACTTGCTTGAAACGATTAAAGCTCAAGATCAAGATGGTAAGTACAAAAATGTCATTACGCTTCTGGAAGAATGGGAGTATTACGATGACAAAGACCAAGGCGCACCACTTGTGTACCATTTCTTAATCGAAAACATGGAAAAAGCATTGTTCCAGGATGCAATGCCGGAAGATGTGTATAAATTAATGCCTGGCAAATCGCAAATTACAGACCAAATGCTGCGTGATGCATATGCAGGTAATTCGGGTGTCTGGATTACAGAAGAAGGCGGACTGGATAAATTCGTATATACTGCCTTCGAGGATGCTGTAACGAAGATTAAAGGTAAATACGGGACATCCGTTTCAAAATGGAAATGGGGCAGCTATAATCAGCTTACATTTAAACATCCATTAGCAAGTGCGTCGGACTTTTTAGCGGACTATGTCAACCCTGAAAAACTGCCGGTTGGCGGGTCTAGTGTTACCGTACAGGCAGCTTCCGAAGATGGCAGCGGAAATGTAAATCACGGTGCATCGTGGCGTTTTGTTGCAGACTTGGATAATTTAAATACAGCACATCACATTGTCGGTCCAGGACAAAGTGGACATGTGAAGTCAAAATGGTACGACAACCAAGTTTCAAACTGGGTATACGGCCGTTACCATAAAACAAATATTAATGGCGATATTAATACGAAGTACGAGTTAATTTTAAAAGCCGAATAGAAGTAAACACCCTTTTTCTCAACGAGAAAAAGGGTGTTTTAATTTCTGGATGCATTTTTTGCGCTTAATTTGATGAGTTTACTAAAGGCAGAAAGTAGTATACTGATATTTATAAAGTAAGCTAAAATATAGAGGTATAGTTTTTAATTCAAAAGTAAAAAAGTCACATATTCTAATCGAAATGTTTGAGTTAAATTACTTTGCGTTATATGATTATAGAAGAGAATCCAGTTTTATAAATGAGGCGAAAGATGACAATGTCAGGTATTATATTAGTAAATGTAACAGAAGAAATTGTAAAAGGGCTTGTAAGTTTTCTGCTGCATGGCGTTGAATATCAAACATTTTGTCATTGTGAACAATGTGAGATGGATGTGAATGCAATTGTTTTAAATATATTGCCGGCTCGTTATGTTACTTCAAACGAAACGAGAGATGCTGTATTTAAACAAATGAGCACACCGGAAAATCTTGAGGAAATCAACAAACAGATTATCCGTGCCCTTCACATTGTTAAACAATATCCTAAACATCCATAAGAAATGATTCAATGCATTCTTTATGTATATAAGCAGTTACGAGCAAGTTTTATAAAAGGTAAAAGGAAGAGGTTATTCAATTAGGGGCATACTAATTGCAATAGCCTTTTTCTTTTAATGCCTTTTAGCGTAGGAAGCTGTTTATATAAGCCGTAATTCACGGAAATGACGGACTAACCTGCTTCCTGTCTTGCGATAGCCGAATCGTTATGGAATGAGCCAATGTAATTTAAGCGTTTACTGTTTTCAGTTAACTTTTTGCGTGTAATTGTAGTAAACTGAAAGAAGCAATTGGAAAGAGAGGGAACAGCTATGCCAACACCTAGCATGGAGGACCACATTGAACAAATTTATCTACTAATTGAACATAAAGGGTATGCACGTGTGTCCGATATTGCTGAAGCTTTATCTGTTCTACCTTCCTCCGTTACAAAAATGGTGCAGAAATTGGATAAAGACGGCTATTTAATATATGAAAAATATAGAGGCTTAACATTAACGCCAAAAGGGCAAAAGTTAGGAAAGAGACTTGTTCAGCGACATGATTTGCTGGAACAATTTTTGCGTTTAATAGGGGTTGATGAAGAACGTATATATGAAGACGTTGAAGGTATTGAACATCACTTGAGCTGGAATTCCATTGATCGCATTGCAGATCTGGTCCAGCTTT
This sequence comes from Solibacillus sp. FSL R5-0691, assembly GCF_037974225.1. Taxonomy (GTDB): domain Bacteria; phylum Bacillota; class Bacilli; order Bacillales_A; family Planococcaceae; genus Solibacillus. The sequence goes on along the minus strand of NZ_CP150231.1, from coordinate 3,288,572 downwards.
TAGAAGAAGAGCCTCAATTGACCAAGAAGCTGGAAGAAATGAAATCAAATCATAGTATGTAATGATTGACTAGAAAAAGGAGAATATGATGAATCAATTAATAAAATCAGGACAAGTTGTGGAATTAACGGTATTGGAAGAGCAAGGGTCACGTTATATTTTAACGAATGGTGAGTTGGAAATTCCTTTAAATGCATCAGATGTAATAGAAGAAATTGCAATCGGCGATGTTTTAAAAGTTTTCCTTTATACGGACCGTCGTGGAGACCTTCAGGCAACGACAGCCATTCCGCATATTACAGAAGCGGATTATGGTTGGGCACGAGTGTTGAAAGTGACAAAAGAAGGGGCTTTCTGTGATATTGGTACTTCCCGCGAAGTATTAGTGCGTGCTGAAGACTTACCTGCAATTGAAGAAGTGTGGCCGGAAGCGGGAGATCATTTGTATATTACATTACGAACAGATCGCAACGGGGATTTATTCGGTCGTTTAATTACAGAAGAAAAGGTTAATGACATGTTTGAAGGCGCAGCAGAAGATATGTTCAATAAAAACATTACAGCTCGACCATACCGTCTATTACCGGTAGGTTCGTTTTTATTAGGCGTTGAAAACCCTTATCGTATTTTCGTACACGAATCGGAAATGAAAGCTGAGCCACGTCTAGGACAAGAAGTGCAAGTGCGCATTATTGATGTGAAGGAAGATGGCTCGTTGAACGGCTCATTCTTACCCCGAAAACATGAGCGTTTAGGTGATGATGCGGAAAAAATCTTCGCCTATTTGGAAAGTGTCGGTGGGAAGATGCCATTTGGCGATAAGTCAACACCGGAGGAAATATCCGAAATGTTCAATATGAGTAAAGGTTCGTTTAAACGTGCACTAGGTACTTTAATGAAAGCACGCAAAATTACGCAAAAAGACGGCTGGACAGAAATCGTTTAGATACAAATATAAGTAAAAGGGGAAATACATATGAAACCTTTTACTTTTTTTATTCGTATTATTTAAAGAATGTATAGCAAAGTTGGACAATATATACATTCGCAAAGGGGGATATACAAATGAGACAAAAATGGATGGCAGTCATCGCAGCATTCGCTTTATTGATTTCTTTCGTTTTACCAATGAGCGCTTCTGCGGCTACTACAGAACAAAAAAATCCAATCAATGAAAAGCTCGGTGTACCAATCGTTGTTTATGGAAGCAATTTATCTGCTGATGAAAAGGAATTAGTGAAAACTGCTTTACGTGTAGATCAGGAATCAGAAGTAGATGAAATTACAATTTCAGGACAGGATTTAGCTAAATATATAAAAGATAGTAACCCAAGTTCACGCATGTTTTCATCTGCTAAAATTACGCGTCAAGATGCTGGTAAAGGACTTACGATTAGTATCGTAACACCAGATAATATTACACAGGTAACATCGGAAATGTATGCAAATGCCATGTTAACAGCAGGTATTGAAGATGCGATTGTGGAAATTGCTGCACCAAAACCGGTAACAGGTCACTCGGCATTAGTCGGGATATACAAAGCATATGAAGCAAAAACAGGTGAGACATTAGATATCGAGCGTACAGATGTTGCAAATGACGAATTATCCGTTGCTACATCAATTGCTGAATCGGCAGGCGTTTCAGATGCACAAGTTTCTGAATTATTAACAGAAATTAAAAAAGCTATTGCAGAAAATAAACCGGGAACAAAAGAAGAAGTTCAGCAAATTGTTGAAGAACAATTGAACAAACTGCAAATCAATTTAAGTGAAAAAGACCGTCAGCTTTTAGTGGATTTAATGAACCGAATTAGTAATTTAAATATCGACTTCGGTAAATTATCATCACAGCTTTCGGATTTAACGGCAAAATTCGATGAAAAGTTCGGGGCGATATTAGAGGATGAAGGATTTTGGCAAAGCGTCAAAAACTTCTTCAATAATTTAATCAATACCATTTCATCCTGGTTCAAATAAAATAGTCGTTCAGTGAAAGCACTCATAAATTCGGGTGCTTTTATTTTTATTGAAAATTCAAATTATGGTATATTGTGAAGTACAGAAGGAGGGAGAAATATGGAATTTATTTATAAAGACAAAGGGAACAACTATGGTGCTTTGGAATATGAAAAGGACGGTCAACGTGTTGCTGAGATTACCTGGTTTTTACGTGATGGTGTCATGAATATGGATCATACGTATGTTTCTGATGTACTGCGCGGTCAAGGGGTAGCCAAAAAGCTTTTAGATGCTGCTGCGGATTATGCACGGGAAAACAATTACAAAATGAATGCCCTTTGTTCATATGTCGTTTCTTCATTCCAAAAAAGCGATGCGTATGACGATGTAAAAGTATAGCAATATACAAAAAACACGATTTTCTTTTTTTAGAAAATCGTGTTTTATTATGGAATTATAACTTTATTTTGTTTTAATAGCATGTTAATTAAAAACCTACAAATAATGAAATCAGAGCTGTAACTACTGCGGAAACACCGAGAAGCGAAAGGATTTCGGTACCTTTATATGTAATTTCTTTGTTGTGGAACATAGCGACCACTCCTTTATTTTTTTATTTATATATATTTATCCAATTCAGGTAGTTTTTAATCCTATAACACCGAATGTTTTAAAAGAATTTCGCAGGGTATATTAATTTATATGAAAAGGGAAATTAAATTCCGAAATAGGAGGTAATATTATTATGGCTAAATTAAAAGGTAAAGGCGTTGTAGTTGCAGGATTATTAGCGGGTGCCGCTTCATTTTTAAGTAAAAAGGAAAATCGTGATAAAGCAATGGATTATTTGAATAAAGCAAAAGGAAAAGTAAACGAAAGCGGTGGCGTGCAGGGCTTGATGGAGAAAGTTCAAGGCAAATCTGCTGGTTACAGTAATGAAGATGCACATCCATCATCAACTGGTGATTTGGATACAAATGTTGCGAAATCAGCTTCAGTCGGGAAAGATGATTACAAGAAAGAATCACTGGAGGAAGTTGCATCGACAGCTGGAGAAGTATCAGACCATACTTTAGAGGGTAACCAAATGGTTGAAGAAGGCGGTCAAACAACACTGGAATATTACAACCATGAACAGGACAAACGTGCATAAGCAGTCCGATCCTTTATATAAAAACAAGGCAGGCGGGAAATTAGCCGCCTTTTTTTATATTTTTTGTGGTTAGCAATTAAAAAGGGTTTGTCTTGAAACGTTAATAAATCGTTTCAGACAAACCCTTTAACATATATAAAGATTAAGCGTTAGCTGTTTCTTTTTTCATTGTTTTGTTTTTAGCAAGGTTAACGTGCCAAGATAAAGCTTCCTCTAAGATATGAGGAGTGTGCGCGCCGCCAGTTGCTTCGTAAGCGCGGTTATAGTAATCCCATAACTGCTCTTTGAAATCTGGGTGAGCACAGTTTTCGATGATTAATTTTACGCGCTCTTTTGGAGCAAGTCCACGTAAATCAGCGATACCTTGTTCAGTTACAATTACGTCTACATCGTGTTCAGTATGGTCTACGTGAGAAACCATTGGTACGATTGAAGAAATCGCGCCGCCTTTTGCGTATGATTTCGTTACGAAGATACCAAGACGAGCGTTACGTGCGAAGTCACCAGAACCGCCGATACCGTTCATCATTTTAGTACCTGAAACGTGTGTAGAGTTTACGTTACCATAAATATCTAACTCAAGAGCAGTGTTGATTGAAATTAAGCCCAAACGACGGATAAGCTCTGGGTGGTTAGAGATTTCTTGAGGACGTAAGCAAATTTTATCAGCATACTTTTCTAAGTTGCCGTAAACTTTTTTCTGTAATTCTTCTGTAAGTGTAATAGAAGTTGCAGCAGCAAAGCGTACTTTACCAGCATCGATCAAGTTGAATACTGCATCTTGTAAAACTTCAGAAGCAACTACCAAGTTTTCGAATTCTGCATCAGCAAAGCCGTCTAATACTGCGTTTGCTACAGAACCTACACCTGATTGTAATGGCATTAATTCATTTGTTAAACGACCCGCTTTGATTTCAGAACGGAAGAAGTCTAATAAAATGTTTGCCATTGTTTGTGTTTCCTCATCTGGAGGAACGATTAATGAAGGAGCGTCTGGCTCTTCAGAAATAACGATTGCTTTAATTTTAGCTGGATCAACTTTAATACCGATTTCACCGATACGTTGCTCAGCATTTGTCATTGGGATCGCGTCACGCTTACCTTGTTCACCTGGAACATAAATGTCGTGAATACCGATCAATGCTTCTGGATGAGAGATATTTAATTCGATAATAATATTCTCTGCATACTCAGCGAAGATAGGAGAGTTACCTACAGAGTTAGATGGAATAATTAAGCCATCTTCTGTAATAGCAACTGCTTCTAAAATTAAGTGTTTAATAGGACCGATAATTCCTTGACGTACTAACTCAGCGTTGTGAGAAAGGTGTGCGTCTACATAAGAAATTTCGTCTTTGTTAACTAAACCGCGCATTACCGCATCCCCTTGGAAAGGACCGCGTTTGTTAATAACGCCAGCAGCAGCTAGGTAGTTATCAACTTCAGGACCTAATGAAGCCCCTGTATATACATCAATTTTGAATTTTTCATTTTTAGCGCGCTCTACTAATGCCATTGGTACAACTTTAGCGTCACCTGCGCGAGTAAATCCTGACATCCCTACAACTGTGCCATCTTGGATTAAAGCAGCAGCTTCTTCAGCAGATACAACTTTATCTACTAATTGTTTTAAACCTAAACGTTTCTCAACTCGTGGATCCATTAATAAATCCTCCCCTAATAAGTTATTTAATCGTTTGATAAACAGAAAATTTTGTAATTTTCTGTGTTTTTCACCAGGTAGTAAACCGGCATTTATGCTAATATTATCATCAAATTGTCACATTTACTTCACGCCCAACATAAAAGCGCTTAAAAGGTGAATAATAGAGAAATTTAGTGTAAAAAAGAGATAAAAAAGATTGGTTATGAAGTGTAGAGTAGAATTTGTTCAGCAAATTTGCACAATTAAAGTCAGGAAAATAGGTCAAAAGACTAAATGGGGAAATGAAAAAGCGACTCGTGTATGTACGAGTCGCTTTTAAATGATTTTAGAACCCTAAAGAACGGCGGAAGTAGCTTGCATAGCGTTGGCTTACAGGAATACGCGTACCGTCTTTCATAATTAATAGGAAAGTTGAGTGTGAATCTGGTTGGATTTCATCGATATAATCGATATTTACAATGTAAGAACGGTGGCAGCGGATGAACGAATCAGGAGCTAAAAATAACTCTAGGTCACTTAAGTTCAAGCGGTGATACCCTTCACGGTGCATCGTTTTTACAAATGTTTTACGCAATTGAGTCTCCAAATAAATCACTTGGTTGTGTTTAATTGGATACCAGCAGTCATCAATTTTTACTGTGATATAATTTGTTAAAAATGGAGAAGGTTTTTGAGGGAAGATTGCTGTAATAGCACCTTTTGTTTCACCTTCTTCAATGAGAGGAATACTCATTCCGTAATACGGAACTCCGAATACGTCCGATTCAATGTATGAATTGATTTTTTGACCATACGTTAACGCTTTGTACGCAGCAGAACCTTCTTTGATCGGGTCACCTGCTTTGATTTTCAAGTCTACCTTTTTGCTTGGCTGGTAATATAAATACTCATTGGTATCTGAAATAGCAATTGATGTATTCTCAGGGAAAAATTCTTTAATGACTTCCATAATTTCTTCTATTTGTCTTGGATCCACTTTATAACACCTCTTTATAAGCATTTTATACAATTATGAACTATTTTACTACATATTTAAAGAAATTGGGTTGGGAAGATTTTTTAATTTGAAAAATATTTATTAGAGATAATAAAAGGAATTATTTTCATAAAAAATTTAGTGAAAAAATAGCGTGAAAATTACTATGCTAAAAGAGTATGATTAGGTGAAATATGCATTTTTTAAATTCCATTATTTCTATAATTGGAAGTAACCTAATAATTTTGTCCTAGAGTAATTGTTAAAATTAGGTTGAAAGCAAATCTTGTAATATGGTAATATTCACTATAGTTACTAATAAAATGTACTATTGTGCGGAAAACAATGCATATTATAATAGTATAGATAATTACTTTGCTTAATATAAGAAATTTCCTATGGACAATTCTTATGATTAATATAATGATATCACTTATTATGAAGGGCAGACTGGCTCGTGAAAGGTATATAACCAATCTGCGCAATTTTGACAAATTCTTGTACATTTTGTATAAGGCTTGTTTTTTTAATAAGTAATAGAAGGTCATTCTGAAGAAAGATGGGGTAACTTATGCAACTACATCAATATTCAATCTCGGAAACAATTTCAAAACGATATTTTCAAGAGATTGACAATATCAATCAATATGCTGGTATCGAAGATTTTTTTGTTCTGGAATCTCGATTGATTTTTGAAGTCTATCATTTAGAAGTAGCGAAAGCAAAGAAGACATTACATGAAATTATAGACATATTATCCGCACGCTTCGGAAAACAAGTCATTAAAGTAGTGCGCTCGTACTTTGTTACGTTATCCTCAATTGTTGCGCGTAAGCTTTTAGATAATCAAGTTCCTTCTAAAAAAGCCTTTGCCTTCAATTTAGCATGTGCAGATATGATTGAAAACAAGATGAAGGATGCCGAGTTTCTGCAATTTGCAGATGACTTAATTGACTTTTATGTGTACTTTATTGCGGACCGTAAACAGCCAACGTTCCGTCACCAAACAGTAAACAAAGTAATTATGTACATAAATGATGAGCTGGAAAATGATTTGACAGTTGAAAGTATTGCAGCAAACTTCCATATTAGTACGAGTCATTTATCGCGTATATTCCGTGAGCATGTTGGTATCACGTTAGTGGAATACTTAAATGTTCGCCGTGTAGAGGAATCTCAATATTATTTACGTCATACAAATAAAAGTATTACGTCAATTTCAGATCAGTTCCATTTCTGCAATCAGAGTTATTTCACTAGAATCTTCAAGAAGTACACTGGTGTGACACCTAAACATTTCCGTGATGAGCTGCATCATGAATTTTTCCGATTTGAAATTCCGGAAGTCGAGTACGAAAGTGTTTAATATTATAAAGCCTGCGTATTCTTAAGTGTAGGGCAGATCGGTTAATTGTATTTCCTTATTCTTCGTACACCTGAAAGTTTCAGAAAAAAAAGAATAATATATGAAAACTCTGCATGGTATATATTATTACATGTAGAGTTTTTTATTTGGAATCTAGTTTATTCTATAAGATTTTCAAAATTGCATTATCATTTACGCTAGTTTTATACTAAACAAGGATTGAAAATTAGATTGCTTTTACATGCAATCATCATGTAAGGAGAGAAAAATGAAAAAATACGAAAGAGCGATTTCACTCATTTTAGTTGCAGGGGCTAGTTTAACCGCACTATTTTTCATTGTGAAGCAAAATATGGAAGCAGCCATTTTAGCAATGACAATTATGTTTACGTTTACGAATTTTTTCCGTTCACGTACCTTCAAAGAAAAGGGTCATGAAAAAGAAGCTAAATGGATGCAGAGGATGTCGATGATTTTTGCGGTTTTATCAGTAATTGTATTATTGATTATTGTCACAGGATAAAAATAGAAAAAGAAGGCGAAATGGAATGAATAGAAAAGCAAACAGAAAAAGTCCGATCGCAATGGTTGTATCCATTTCAATTATTATTTTAATCGCGATCCTAGGATCTATTTATTATAAATTTGAAGTAGCACAAACAGCTACAGAAGAAAAATCTGTTGAACCAAATGAACTGGAAAATAAAGAGACACAAAATACAATAAACGAAACAGAAGAACCATTGAAGCCACAAAGTGGTAATGGCGATGAACCGGATAGCGCTGAAGACCCTTCTTCAAGTTCGGAACAGCCAATTAAAGAACCGGCTAAAGAAACACCACCTGCTACAGAAGAGGTAGAGCTGGAAAATGGGTACATTGTTGGCCAAAAACCTGCAACAGAACCTACTTTTGTGAAAGGGGTTTTAATTGCGAATAAGAAAAATCCGCTTCCTGCCACATACAATAAGGGGGAAGATCCTAAAGCGCGTGCCGCTTTTGAAAAGATGGCAAAAGCTGCGAAGGAAAATGGGCTAGAGCTTGTTGCTTTTAGTGGTTTCCGTTCTTACGAATATCAACAAACGCTATATGACCGCTATGTGAAGCGAGACGGGAAAGAAGCGGCTGATCGCTATAGTGCAAGACCGGGATATTCCGAACATCAAACTGGACTTGCTTTTGATATTGGGGAAAAAGGTCGTGAAGAATTATGGCTGACAAATGAGTTCGGCGACACCGAAGCAGGGCAGTGGTTAGCGCAAAATGCCCATAAATACGGGTTCATTTTACGATATCCAAAAGGAAAAGAAGAAATCACAGGTTTCATGCATGAATCTTGGCACTTCCGCTATTTAGAAGGGGAATTGGCCACAAAGGTATATGAAGCAGGCGTAACGTTGGAAGAATATTTAGGGATTCAATAATATAGGGATCAAAAAAACCAATTTTCTCTCAGAAGAAAATTGGTTTTTATTATGCGCAAAAGGTTTTCAACTTCCGCTACTATTACATTCATTACCCTTTCTATAATATCGGGGACAATAAACGTGAAATGGATTCTTTGAATTTAATGAAATTAGAACGGTTATTATACAGTTCATATGTGAGCTCTGAGCAGTCTAATATATCACGTTCGAATATTTCAGCAAGACTGTGTGCCAATTCCCCGTCATAAAGAAGGGCATTCACTTCAAAGTTTAAACTAAAGCTTCGGACATCGATATTAGCGGTACCGACTGAAGCAATTTCATCATCCACGACAATCATTTTTGCATGGATAAAGCCTTTCTCATATTGATACACTTTAGCTCCAGCTTCTACGAGTGGTCCTACATATGAATAGGTCGCCCAATAGACGAACATATGGTCAGGTTTATTTGGAATCATAATCCGAACGTCGATTCCGGATAGGGCAGCGATTCGAATCGCATCAAAAAACGATTCATCTGGAATGAAATACGGGGACTGTATGTACACGTATTTTTTTGCATTTGAGATTAAATGCAAATAGTTGTTTTTAATGACTTCCCATTCTGTATCAGGCCCGCTTGAAATAATTTGCAAAGCTGCCATTCCTTTTAGAGGAATAATCGGGAAGTAACGTTCTGCATAGCAAATATCATTTTTGGCACTTGCCTGATTCCAGTCCAAAATGAATCGAGTCTGTAATGGATGGACAGCACTCCCTTCAATACGCAAGTGGGTATCGCGCCAGTAGCCGAATCGATCCGATAAACTTAAGTATTCGTCCCCGACGTTAAATCCGCCGATATAGCCGACACGCCCGTCTATTATGGAAATTTTTCTGTGATTTCTAAAGTTTAGACGCGGATTGATAAGAGGTAAAATCGAAGGGAAAAAAACTTCTACTTCCCCGCCTGCTTCGATCAGCTCTTTAAAATGCCGCTTCCGAACTCCGCGGGATCCCATTTCATCAAACAGTACACGTACTTTTACACCTTGTTTCGCCTTTTTTATTAAAGCATTTAAAATACGTTGCCCCAAATTATCCAGTTTAAAAATATAATATTGAATATGGATATGATTTTTCGCATGTAGGATATCATTTATAAGTGCTTCGAACTTGTCACTGCCATCAACGAAAATTTTCACATCATTGTCCTGTGTCAAAACAGCGTTATTTGTTTTTAAATTCATATAAATAAGATGGTTATAATTTTTAATGTTTTCTGTACGCAGTTCCAGCTCATTACTTTCAATTGCTTCAATCTGATAATTAATCAGCTGTTCAATCCCGATATCTTTTCTGCCATCCCACCGGAATAAATGTTTTTTTCTCAATTGTCTTCCTAACAATAAATAGAGGAAAAATCCAACAAACGGTAAGAAAAAAAGAACGAGCAACCATGCCCAGGTCGATGAAGGCTTTTTGCGCTCTAAAAATATGACAGTCAGGGCAAATAGAATATTTATAAACATTATAAGTGGCACGAGTATGGAACTTTGGGTAATTGCGCTCAAAAGATTCACCTACTTTCTTTCTTATCATTATAGCCTATGGAAGCAAAACAAAAAAAGAAACACTACAAGCGAGTGCTTCTTGATGATTAATATTCCTCAACATGAAAGTAAATATCCGAAAAATCGCATTGTGCTAATTTTTTTGAGTTGATGAAGAAACTGATAATACCGCTATCTCCCCACATAATCTTTTGCTCATCGTTGGAAACGATTTGCAGTAATAATGTGTCGTAATGCTGCAAATAAGGTGAAGTTTTCCTGAAGTCCTGATGTATGAAATACGGATAGCCGCCGATTTTATGTTCCGCCGCTAAATAACATTCCAAATATACATCCTGAAATGAACGGTCATCCAACGTGATCGGTGCATCCATAATTTCGGGTTTGAAATAATTATTTAATCGGTAATCCGTTGCAGAAACCGGCTCAAATTGTGTTTTTGCAATGAGCTTCATCTCCTGCTGAATCGGGAAACTGCTGATGTTTACATCTTCTAAATAAGTGAAATCATGAATAAATTCATTATAGTGACCTTGATAAGGGATATACTGCACTTTAAAAGAGCGACATTCAGAATGTGACTTCTCCTTTTCGTAACATTGCTGCGGGATATAAAATTGCAATATTCCATCCTGCGGAAATGGGTGATCAAGCTGGATTTCCGCAAAATTAAGCTGCGCTAGAAAAAGCATATAGCGATTATGTTTATCTTTTGGATGTTCCATTTTATTTGTCAAAAAAGGAAGACCGGCAAATTTACTTTCATGTAAGAACGCAGGTTGTTTCACCGGTTGTAAAATGGCTGCTTGTTCAGCTGAGTGACTTAAACTTGTATGATAATGGATTAATTCTTTCGGTATATAAATATTTTTTTCTATATGTGGCATTTGAAGTTCCTCCTAATGAAGTAACATCTATATGAATGATGGATGAAAAAGCCCTTGTGGCTAAAATTTGTTTATTCTAAACGGAATTACTTCACAAAATGATTATGATATTTTCAATATTTCCACTTGTAATTTTTGTTAAACATAGTTGGAAATATAATGCAATTCATTTTGACTACAAGGAAAAATAAAATTATTAAATAACATGTATCCGAAAAGGATTATAAAGATTATTTCAAAAGTAATTATAAAATTTATAAGAAAAAAATTTCTCTAAATAATAGGTTTATTATTATTGATTAACGGTTAAGTTTAATTATGTTTTAGTTTTGTCACAAAACAGGAAAGAAAAATTAGCTTATACGTGGTAACATATGAAGTAGTAAAAGGTCTGACCTTATTAATTTGAAACTTTTAACATGAAAAAACGTTATATATATTAACAACGGAAAGTTTGAGGTGTAATCAAATGGCGAAAGAGATTGATTTAAAGCGTATTGTTACAAACTTATCAAAATTAGGTGTTACGGCGACAGTTACGAAATCTCGTCTTGAGCTTTTAAAAGTTTTAACACCACCAACACAAACTCCACAAACGCAAAATTAATGAAAATCAGGTGTGATGAAAACCCGTTCATCGTACCTTATTTTTATTTATAACAATAGGAAAAGGACCCGTGTCATATACGGGTCCTTTTGTATTATTCATCGTCCGGATCATTTGTTGTGAACATATACGTCCGGTAATGAAATTTCATACTATACACTAAACCGATCGCTAATGCATTCCCCATCATCGAACTACCTCCGTAGCTAATGAAAGGTAACGGAATCCCTGTAATCGGCAGAAGTTGGATTGTCATACCGATGTTTTCAAATACATGGAATGTAATCATGGCGATAATTCCTGCACATACATAAGTACAGAACGGATCTTTTAACATTAACGTCATTTTCGTTAAGTGATAGATTAATAGGAAATAAAGACAAATAACCGCGCTCGCACCGATAAAGCCCCATTCTTCGCCAATTACAGCAAAGATAAAGTCTGTATGGTTTTCTGCTACATATACTTCACGCGACATGAAACCTTTACCGAAAACCTCACCCGATCCAATTGCATTTAGTGAAGTAATTAAGTGGTAGCCGTCTGATGTTGCATACGAGTATGGATCAAGCCATGAATAAATACGAGCGAATTGATATGGCTGGAAACCAAATGTCTTTTCCAAAAAATCCTGCATATACAGTGCCATCCATAATAACGAACCGCCTATAACGACAGCCCCGCCGAACAGCGGTAAAATAATTTTCCACGTTACACCTGCCACAATCACAAGTGCAGCGGTAATGGCAAAGAATACTAGCGCAGAACCTAAGTCAGGCTGCAGCATAATGAAGCCAAGCGGCACGCCTAATGTTAGTGCTATTTTGCCGAGCAGCACTAAATCGGATTTTATCGTTTTGATCTGGTAAGTTTCATTGTGCTTACTAATTAAAAAGGCCGAAGCTAAAATGTAGAATGTCTTCATAAATTCGGCAGGCTGTATATTACCGATTGGTGTTTTATACCAGCTCTTTGCTCCGTTTGTTTCAACAGTTAAACCAGTTGAAGTCGGAATAATGACAAGGGCGATTAATAATAATATTCCGAAACCGTACAACGGCCAAGCCATTTTTTTATACTGATCAGGGTCAAAGTACATGACAAAGGCAACAATAAAAGCAAAAATAGCGTAGTTTAATATTTGCTTCGGTATGAAATTTATTCCATATTGACCTGAAGTTTGTGCAGATGCGATTGCAAGCACACTTACCCCTAAAAATATGAGGAGGATTGTAGTAAGTGGCCAGTCGAACCGTTTATTAAAATTATAATTGTTTGTATCCATTCGATTCACCTTAAATTATTAAATTTAACCCGTTCAAGGGCCAGAAGATACCAACAAATTGAAGGTTCTTTGAGCACAACATTTCCCGGTAAAAGAAGTGCAAATATAGGAAACTTTTCACGGGAACTGCCGTAATGTTTTAAGCTTTATTTACTTTATCATATTCTTATAAAAATTACTTTAGTAAGACTAATTTAAAAGTTGGACGAAACAGGTGAGAAAATGTTTCAAATTTGAATGAGAAGTCATATAATAATCATATTATTCATATTAAAGGGGCGTGCAAATCGTGGCGAAGAAAATGAAATCTGCTGAAGATTTTATGCATCATTTATATATTCATATGAACGATGTCGAACATTTTGTTATTTATAGTGGTCTTACACTGAAGGAGTTTATGGTTTCAGTCGAGCCAGTAAAAAATGTTCTGCTATTAAAGCACGCTTATGACAACGGCTCTTTTAATATGCATACACAATTTGATTTTGTAACAAATGAAGATATGCGCGATTTTTTGAAAAAGGAAAGCGACTTAAAGAAAGATTTATGCTGGGTAGATTTTACGACAGAAAAAAACGTCAATACGTTAACTCCCCTTGAACAGGCAGAACTCCTTTATTTTAGTCATAAGCGTGAACCGCTTGCATCGCCTTTTTTCGGCAAATTGCAAAATCGCTACGCTTATTACTCATCTGTAACTGACAAACTGACAAAAGTATATTATCGTTTTATAGGAGATTCTGAAATACTTGTTTCGAATCTATTTAATCAAATGATAAGAGATAAAGAAGGTGTTGGGAGCTTTTGGAGAAGAAAGAATAAAAATAACTCACCGACAATCGATCCTTCGACATTAAGACAATATCGGCCTTTTGCTAAGGAAGGTGCATTGTTGTCATTATATAAACTAGATAAACCAAATTCCCATTACGCAATCGAAGTTCGAGTGCTGAGTGATTATGATTATCCGGATGAAGTTTGGGATGATTTAGATGAAATATTAAAACAAGGCTATGATGAATTAATACAAATTAGTTAACACTCACAGCGAACAGGGCAGTGGGTGTTTTTTATCCGATGTCAGCATTTAGTGTATTCGTGATAAAATAAGGTTAGTGAAAACTGGAGGTCAAAAAAATGAAAAAAAGAATTGGTTTATTATATGGTGGTAAGTCAGCCGAGCATGAAGTGTCACTCTCAACTGCAAAGGCGGTAACGCAAGCAATGGATTTTAATGAGTTTGACGTTTTCCCTGTTTTTATAACATTGAAGGGTGAATGGCGTGTTGGACCTCAATTAACAGAACCCGCTCAAACAATTGAACAATTGCAGTTTACAACGACATCAGACCAGTCTGAAAATAATATTTCGCAATTTATTGCAAAACATATGGAAACTCCGTTCGATGTAATCTTCCCTTTACTGCATGGTACGAATGGTGAAGATGGAACGGTACAGGGCTTTTTGGAAGTGCTGAACATTCCTTACGTAGGCAACGGTGTTCTTGGTTCAGCTGCAGGCATGGATAAAGTAGTAATGAAGCAGCTGTTTGAAATGGCAAACTTGCCGCAATTACCTTATGAATATTTCATTCGTAGTGAATGGGAACGTGAGAAAGAAGCTTGGATTAAAAAGTGCGAACAGTCTTTAGGTTATCCGATGTTTGTTAAGCCGGCTAACTTAGGATCAAGTGTAGGCATCAGCAAAGCAAACAATGCAGCGGAACTAGAAAAAGCTGTTCAATTTGCATTGCAGTACGACCGCAAAATCGTCATTGAACAAGGCGTAACGGCACGGGAAATTGAGCTTGCTGTATTAGGAAACGATACACCTAACGTTTCGGTAGCAGGTGAAATTAAGCCGATGACGGAGTTTTATGATTACGATTCAAAATATAAAGATGGCTCGACAGCATTAATTATTCCGGCACCATTAGAAAACAAGGTATATACGGACTTGGTAGATATGGCGAAAAAAGCATTTAAGGCGATTGACGGCGCAGGATTAGTGCGTGCGGATTTCTTCGTAACTGAAAACAACGAAATTTTCATCAATGAAGTAAATACAATGCCAGGATTTACACCAGTAAGCATGTATCCATTATTATGGCAGCATACGGATGTAACATATCCACAGCTAATTAAAGAGCTGATCGATTTTGCACTGGAACGTTATACAGAAAAACAACAGCTTCAATACAACAGAGATTGAGTGGGATAAAAAGTGAAAAAAAGTTTACAGCAAATTGCAGAATGGTTAACGATAGAAGATCAGTCATTTCCTGAAACAATTGTCACAGGTATTTCCATTGATACACGGACAATTGCAAAAGGGGATTTATTTATTCCTTTCCGTGGAGAAGCCGTAAATGGGCACCGTTTTGTTGAACAGGCATTTGAAAAAGGCGCGGCCGCTTCTTTATGGATGATTGATGAACCGAATCCGCCCGAACATTTGCCATTGATTTTCGTAGAGGATCCGGAACTTGCACTTCAAAAAATGGCGGAGTGTTACCGCAATGAGCATCAAGCGACATTTATCGGGATTACCGGCTCAAACGGGAAAACGTCTTCAAAAGATATTTTGGCGGGGGCGCTGTCTCCATACTTTAAAGTACAAAAAACGATCGGGAACTTTAACAATCAGCTCGGTTTGCCGATTACGATTCTACAGCTTGATGAGGATACGGAAGTTTCCGTATTGGAGATGGGGATGAGCGGTTTCGGTGAGATTGAATTTCTGACGAAGCTTGCCCGACCGCATTATGCCATTATTACAAATATCGGTGAAGCCCATATGCAAGACTTAGGATCGCGGGAAGGGATTGCGCAGGCGAAGTTTGAAATTGTAAAGGGGCTGTCTGAAGAAGGGATTCTTTTCTATGATGGTGATGAACCTTTACTGCAAAACCTGGTTGCAAAAACACCCGGGTTAAAGACACAGGCATTTGGCTTGGACGGAGCACAGAGCTTAGCAGCATCACAGATTGAAGCGACAGCGCAAGGGAGCAATTTCCATGTAGATGGAGTAATCCAAGGTGATTTCTTCATTTCGGTTTTAGGCGAGCACCAAGTGAAAAATACATTAAGTGCTATGCTCGTAAGTAAGGCATTGGGTCTGACTGACGAGCAGATCCGCGAAGCATTAAAGAAAGTAGTTTTAACGGATATGCGGATGCAGCTTGTTCCGGTCGGTAAATTACTATTTATTAACGATGCGTACAATGCTGCACCAACATCGATGCATGCAGCGATACAATTTGTCGAGCAAACGACGATTCGTGATGAAAAGTGGCTTGTACTCGGGGATATGCTTGAGCTCGGAAACGATGAAAAGCAGATGCATGAAGGAATTGCCGCTTATATTCATCCTGAAGAAATACGCTATGTTTGCTTGTATGGCCCGCGCATGAAGTGGCTCTACAATATACTGCAGGAAACTTTTGATGCTGAGCATTTAGTGTACTCCGAAAATGAGTACGCACCGATTATCGAAAAAATTCGATCTCATGCAACAGACGAGTCCATCCTTTTAGTAAAAGGTTCTCGTGGAATGCAGTTGGAAAAAATTATTCATTCAATCGAGTTAGCCTAGTGCTGGCTCGTTTTTTTTTTAGCGCAATAACTTTTTTCGACTTTAGATGTAGCTTATTATAGATACTAACAGTTTAATGGAAGCAGGTGATTGGATGAAAATCGGTGTCCTGTTTTTACATGGATTTTCAGGTGGACCGTATGAAGTGGAGCCTTTTGCACATTATATAGAGCAACGAATAGATTGGGTCATAAGTATTCCGACATTCTCCGGTCACGGTGATGCAGAGCATTTGGCGATGAAAGGCTATAAAGCAGAACATTGGATGATGGAGGCGGAGATCGCATATCGGCAGTTGAAAAAGCAAGTCGATGAAGTCATAGTCGTCGGTTTTTCAATGGGTGGTGTCATTGCGATGTACTTATCTATACGTTACCCAGTAAAAAAATTGGTACTCCTAAGTGCTGCAGCAAAGTATGTGAGTCCTACGCAGTTAGTAAAAGATGTTCGCGCAATTGCCCAGGATATGGTGCATCAGAAGTTAGAAGAAAACGAATTGTTTGCACGGTACAAATTTAAATTTAAAAACGTTCCATTAACAGCGACGATTGAATTTATGAAGGTCGTGAAGAGAACAGAACCTTATATAAAGAATATTCACTGTCCCACTTTTATTGTACAGGGGGAACTGGATGGTATTGTGCCAAGTGCAACAGCCCAAATTTTATTTGAACAAATTCAGTCGCAGGAAAAGCAAATGTATATTTCAGATTGTGGAAAACATCATATTTGTTACAGTGATGATTGTGAGCAATGGTTTGAGAAAGTGTATCAATTTTTATTGGAGTAATAAATTTCTGACTATTTTGATACAAAGCAATATCATTGCATACCGTTACAACCCGTGTTAGACTAATAAAAGCAATGGATACATTTTGTGCGAAGGCTCTTCAGACTTATAGGTGAAGAGTGCTTTTTTTTGATAAACGGTTTTATTCTATTTTTACAAAAGCAACATCCAATTAGAAACGGTAGAATTGAACCGCTCGGCAATGACCGGGCTTTCCTTTTCATATAAGAAACTCTGCCATGAAGCAGAGAGAATTTTTAAGTAACGGAAACGTTCCACATACAATGGCTCGAAATTTGCCGCCATTTCATCTGAAAATGTAACCATTTGTCAACTTATACAGGAAAAAGGAGAATGAAGAGTTTGACAAATTTTTCAGAATTAAACATTAGTGAATCGACATTACGTTCTATTAAGCGTATGGGGTTTGAAGAAGCAACACCAATCCAAGAAGGAACAGTTACATTTGCAATGGCTGGCCGTGACGTTTTAGGTCAAGCACAAACTGGTACTGGTAAAACAGCTGCGTTTGGTATTCCTTTAATCGAGAAAATCGATCCAAAAAACCCGAATATCCAAGCATTAGTAATTGCTCCGACTCGCGAATTAGCAATCCAAGTTTCAGAAGAACTTTATAAATTAGGTTATGATAAGCGCGTAAAATTATTATCAGTTTACGGTGGTCAAGAAATCGGCCGTCAAATCCGCGCATTAAAAAACAAACCACAAATTATTGTAGGTACACCAGGTCGTATTCAAGACCATATTAACCGTCGTACATTACGTTTAGACGAAGTACAAACTTTAGTTTTAGACGAAGCGGACGAAATGTTAAACATGGGCTTCATCGATGATATTAATGCGATTTTAGAAAATGTACCATCTGATCGCCAAACATTACTATTTTCAGCGACAATGCCTCCAGCAATCCGTAAAATTGCAGAGACATTCATGAAAGATCCTGAAATCGTAAAAATTAAAGCGAAAGAATTAACAATGGAAAACATTGAGCAATTCTTCGTAAAAGCAACAGAGCGTGAAAAATTCGATGCGTTATCTCGTTTACTTGACGTTCAAAAACCAGAACTTGCAATCATCTTCGGCCGTACAAAACGTCGTGTTGATGAGTTAAGCCAAGCTTTAGGTTTACGTGGATTCTTAGCAGAAGGTATTCACGGTGACTTATCTCAAGCGAAACGTATTTCGGTTTTACGTCAGTTCAAAGAAGGTAAAATTGATATTTTAATCGCAACAGACGTAGCGGCTCGTGGATTGGATATTTCAGGTGTAACGCATGTTTACAACTTTGACATTCCACAAGATCCTGAGTCTTACGTTCACCGTATCGGTCGTACAGGCCGTGCAGGTAAATCTGGTGTTGCTGTAACATTCGTAACGCCTCGTGAAATGGGCTACTTACGTATCGTAGAAGAAACTACGAAAAAACGTATGACACCTTTACGTCCACCAACATCTGAAGAAGCATTAGTAGGCTTACAAGAAGATGCAGTGCAAACATTGGTGGAATTAGTTCAAAATAATGATTTAGGTACTTACCGCGAGTTAGCTGCTAAGTTATTGGAAAATAACGAAGCACTTGACTTAGTAGCAGCAGCACTTAAATCAATCACTAAAGAACCGGATGCTACACCGGTATCTTTATCAGAAGAGCGTCCATTACCAATGCGTCGTGACCGTTCACATGGTGGCGGAGGCCGCGGCCGTGGCGGTAATGACCGTAACCGTGGTGGCAACCGTGGCGGTGGTGACCGTCGCGGAGGAGATCGCCGTCGTGAAGGTGGCGGAAGCCGTTCTGGTGGCGGAAGCCGTGATGGAGGTCGTCGTGAAGGCGGTGCTCGTCGCGAAGGATCTCGTGATCGTCGTCCTCGTCCACGTCGTGAAGACTAATATTATTTCTACACACCAACGATTTACTGTTGGTGTGTTTTTTTGTGGGGATTTTTATATAAATATATTTTCCGGGAAATAAAATTTTTATAAATTATTTAACAAATTTACCAATTAACTATACTATGAGGGAAGGGGAAAGTTTTAGGGCATCCCAGATTAAGCAAAATGAAACATTTAAACGTTTGATACGTATAGCATAATAGAGAGAAAGAGGTGTAAGGCTAATGAGAGATCAACCAAAATATCAGTTGCCTAAAAAAGCGCAAACAGTATGGCGACTATATGGAATCATTCAAACATTTATTATCGCTCTTTTAACAGGTGGTATCGTATTTTTAACAGTCCGGTTTGACTGGCCCCAATGGATTATGTGGATTGCCATTGCGCTTGTAGTGTTATCAATTGCGTTTTCGGTTATTGTTTTCCCGGGCATCCGCTGGAGAGTATGGCGCTATGAAGTGCGAGAACAGGAAATTGAAATTCAAAGCGGTCTTTTTGTCGTTAAACGAACATTAATTCCGATGGTGCGCGTACAGCATGTTGATACCGAGCAAGGACCGATTTTAAAGAAGTACATGCTGGCGAATATATCGATATCTTCTGCGGCGACAGTACATACGATTCCTATGCTGAAACTTGAAGATGCCGATGAATTGAGGACTAAAATTTCTGAACTTGCAAGGGTGGCGGAAGATGATGTCTAAAGAAAAATACAAACTTCATCCCGTTACGGCAATCATCAATGTTGTAAAAGCATTGAAAGATCTTCTAATACCGATCGTAATCATTGTTGCGGCGAACGGCTTTAATATTAATCTGGATTATCGTAGCGAAACCTTTTTCAGCGAAATGATCCCACTCTTTATTTTAGTAGTTGTCTTATCGATAACGGTCGTGAGCGGTTTAATTAAGTGGTGGACATTTGTTTATTGGTTTGAAGACAGTGAACTACGTGTAGAATATGGTCTGTTTGTAAAGAAAAAGCGTTACATTCCATTTGACCGCATACAAAATTTAAATTATAAAGAAGGTATTTTCCACAGGCTATTCAAGCTTGTACAAGTACAAGTAGAAACGGCGGGAAGTAAGGACGGTAAACCGGAAGCGGAGTTGACAGCTGTAACGAAAGCTGCTGCTGACGAAGTGGAAATTCAAATGAAAAGGGCGAAGCAAAAGCAGCCTCTTGAAAGTGACCTGATACAACTGGCGGAAGAAGAACCAGAGGCGGATTCAGTAGTATTACACAAAATGAAAGTACCGGAACTGTTATTGTTAGCGACAACTTCCAGCGGTGTTGGGGTAGTAATTGCCGGGGTTTTTGCTGTCCTTTCACAATTTGCGGAGTTCATTCCATTTGATCTGATTTATGATGAATTGGCCTTTTTAGTGGAATACGGATATATTGTAGTCATGATTTTAATTGCTCTTGCACTAATGCTGGCATGGACAATTTCGGTTGGTTTGACGTTTTTAAACTATTATAACTTTACGGTCAGCAAGCAGCATGACCGGCTCATTATTACGAGAGGGTTAATCGAAAAAAAACGTGTGACAATCCCGTTAAACCGGGTTCAGGCGATTAAATTGGCGGAAAACCCTTTCCAGCAGATGCTTGGTTTGGCATCTGTTGCGGTAGAAAGCGCTGGAGGAGGATTCAGTGGGGAGAATGATAAAAAGATCATCCTATTTCCGTTAATTGCAAAAAAAGAAGTGTTCTCACCATTGGCAGAACTGTTTCCGGACTATGATTTTCAAGTTACCCAACTTGTTCAGCCACCAAAAAAAGCACAGCCTTTTTTCTATCGGATTGATTTTGTATGGCTAGTCCCGTTAATCGGTGCCATATCATACTTTTTCTATCCATACGGATTATTGTCACTATTGCTAATCGTTCCAATCATTCTTCTTGGAAGATGGCAGTATAAAACGACAGGATATAAGGTGAAAGATCAGCAAATTACGATTGTCTCTCGCCTCATAAGCCGTGTAACCTTTTATGCTTTAAAAAAACGTGTACAAATTACGCAAGGCAGTCAAACCTACTTCCAGAAGCGACGGGATGTAGGCTCTGTAAAAATTGTAGTGATGTCAGGCATTGCTGGAGCTTCGGCGACAGCACGTCATATGGAACAACAGGAAGTGGAAAAAGTGCTATCCTGGTATGAACATTAAAAAACAGGGTCCGCGAGAAAAAATTCTTTTCGCGAACCCTGTTTTTATTTTACCCGTTTAATGGACTGTTTGCGCCAGCGTCCCATATTTTTAGGATTAAAGTAAACAACCCCTAAAATAAAACCGGTTACTAAACCGCCTAAATGTGCAGCAATATTAATATTTGGCGTTAAAAATGTCATAATAATGCTAATCACGATTAAAGGCAATATAATTTGTCTTAACTGCGGGAATAGGTGTCTTGTGTAATAAACAAGTGCACCGAAAGCACCGAAAATTCCATACAGCGCTCCGCTTGCCCCAACACTTGCATAATAGGCATCCTGTGTTGCGTATGTAGCAGCGACACCAAAAATTCCGGCTAAAAAGTAAATTGTTAAAAAGCGCATTTTGCCGGCGATTTTCTCGAGCTCCGGACCAAACAGAAATAGGGAGAACATATTAAAAAGGACATGCATAAAACCAGCATGTAAAAACATGGACGTAATAATACGCCACCATTCACCGGCTGCAATGAGTCCATTAACGCTCATACCTGCATAAAGCAACTCTTGGCCTAAACCCGGGACTAATGTTAGGACGAAAACAATGAGATTAATTGCTATAATTGACGATACGACCGGATATAACGCAATGTACTGCTTAAAATTTTCTCTACGAATAAACATGTTCCACCTCAATTAAGTCGATACAAAATAAAACGTATTTTTGTTCATTATACATTGGAATAATGATTAAAAGAAAGGGAGAGCTATTAAATGATAAAAGGGATTGGCTTGGATTTAGTAGAATTGGACCGAATTGAAAAAATGTCAGGGCGATCAGCAAAATTTGCTCAAAGAATTTTAACGGAAAGGGAACTGGCCATTTTTGATACATTAACGGGATGGCGCCAAGTGGAATTTTTGGCAGGCCGTTTTGCAGCAAAGGAAGCCTACTCAAAAGCAAACGGTACAGGAATCGGTAAAGGCTGTGAACTTCATCAAATAGAAATTTTAAAAACAGAGCAAGGAAAACCTGTATTATACTTTGATGGCGAAGAGGTGAACGGGTTTATTTCCATTACTCATACACGGACAACGGCAGCTGCCCAAGTAATCTTAATGCAATAATACATACATGCACACCTTGGCTCATATAGTAATTTATCGAAATAGATAATCGAAAGGGTGAATCTTTGAAACTCCGACTGCTAGTAGTTGTCGTTTGTTGTCTCTTTTTGGCCGCGTGTGGAAAAGCTACAAAGGATGAAGTGATTGAGGATGTTAACAAGAAGTGGAATGACGCAAAAGGTTATGAATTAAGTGCTTCGATGGAAGTTCGGACAGGCGCAGAGCCACGTGTGTACGATGTAAAAGTTTGGCATACAAAACCGGACTTTTACCGAGTGGCAGTTAATCCAAAAGGCGAGTCAGAACAACAGTTAATCGTTCGAAATGAAGAGGGAGTCTTTGTTGTTACACCATCATTACGTAAGACGCATAAATTCCAAAGTGAATGGCCAAAGCAAAATAGTCAAGCGTATATAATTGGTGCACTGGCTGAGGATTTAGTGGCCGATTCAAAAGCGGTCATGACTGAAGATGATGCAAGCTATACTTTTGAAGTTGCGACACGAAATGTTGACCAAACGGCATTACCGGTACAGCAAATTGTAGTTGATAAGAAAACGATGCTTCCAACAAAGGTAAGTGTTATGGATGAATCATTGCAAGAACAAGTGGTAATTACATTTGCAGACATTAAATTAGGCGTGCAGCATACTGCAGAAGAATATGCGGTAGAAAAATTCTCTGAAAAAGAGGAAAAGAAAGCCGCATCAGCTGAAGTGGTGGACACTGAGTTTAGCGTGTATTACCCGACGATTGACTGGGCACATACAAAGCTGACAGACGAATTTGAAGTACAGGAAGACGGAAACACACGTGTTATTCTGACATTCGAAGGGGAAAAGCCGTTTACACTAATGCAGCAGCCGATTCAATCTGATGAAACAATATTACCTGTATCAGGGGATCCGGCTGATTTAGGATATACAATAGGGGCGATTACTGATAACTCCATCCAGTGGGACAAAGATGGCATGACCTTCTTTATCGCTTCCACAAAATTAACGAAGGATGAATTACTGGAAGTAGCTGCAAGTGTACAGGAAAGCAGTATTAAGTAAAAATTCAATCAGCAGGGGTTCTATACCTCTGCTGATTTTTTATGAAATAAATTTAAATTATGTCTTTCTGAACTTGTTTTTAAATTGTATTTTATGGTTATATTTAATAAGAGACATCTTGCGCGTTCTTGCGCAAGATGGTTTCTTTCGTATATTGATTTGAAAATGATTGACTGAATATTACATAAATAACAATAAGTTTAAACTTAAAAAAAGAGGGTAAAAGTCGAATGGATACTCCAATATATTACAGACCAACAAAAGCAGTAATTGATCTGCAAGCAATCACGCATAACCTAACTTCGCTCCGAAACTATTTAGGACCGGATGTCCAAATAATTGCTGTAGTAAAAGCGAATGCATATGGTCATGGAGATGTGGAAGTTGCAAAAACGGCAATTGAGTCCGGAGCAACAATGCTTGCTGTCGCAACACCGGACGAAGCAGTACATATTAGAGAAAATTTTAAGGATATTGATATTTTAGTTTTAGGTGCTTCACCACATGCTTTTATTCCGTATGCATCTTCAGAAAATATTACCCTTACCGTCTTTTCGACAGAATGGCTGCAGGAAGCACAGCAGTATGCGCCGCTTTTGAATCCGTTAAAACTTCATATCAAAGTGGATTCAGGTATGGGTCGTATCGGTGTATCAGCTAAAGAAGAACTATTGGAATTATATACAACGATTAATTCTTCCGAAGACTTTTTAGTGGATGGAATTTTTACGCATTTTGCTACTGCAGATGAAGAAGATTCAATGTACTTTGACAATCAGGCTACCCTATTCAAGGACTTTTTAGAGGCTTTGCCACAAAAACCTCGTCTAGTTCATGTTGCCAATACAGCAACCGCATTAGTGAAAGATCCTTCTTTGCACTATGATGCGGTACGATTCGGTATTTCCATGTACGGATTATTGCCTTCGGATTATGTAGGCACAAAATTGCCTTTTCCGATTAAACCGGCATTATCTCTGCAGACAGAACTTGTACATATTAAAAAAATGCAAGCTGGTCAATCGGTAGGTTATGGGGCAACATTTACGACAGAAGAGGACTGCTACATCGGAACGATTCCGATCGGCTATGCAGATGGTATGATTCGTAAGCTTTCGGGTCAAGATGTACTTGTTGGAGGAAAAAGGGCGAAAATTGTCGGAAGAATTTGTATGGATCAAAGTATGATTTTACTTCCGGAAGCATATAATGTTGGGGAAGAAGTTGTACTAATAGGCTGCCAACAGCAAGAGGAAATCACAATAGATGATTGGGCTCATAAACTCCAAACAATTAATTACGAAGTGCCATGTGTAATCACGGCTAGAGTTCCTAGGGTATATAAATAAATCGATGTAATATTACTGTAAATAACTTCAAATATACAAAACAAGTATGTCCATATTTATTCCTTTATTGCGAGAATTGTCAGTTTTTTAATTTTCCTGTCTTTTCATTGTAGGCAATCAATGATAGAATGAATGGGAAATGGGATGTTCGGTGGAGGTGCTTGTTTTGTACGCGAAGGAATTAGTAGAAGTAGAAGAAGTAGTAATTGACATACCAAATGAGCTAGTAACGCAATTCGAAAGAACGTTTGGGCGTAATACTGAGAATGGTTATATGATGGCGTATTTGGCGACTCAAAATTATACAAAGCATATGCAACCAAATCAAATACGGGAAGCTTTAATAAAGGGCTATGTGGAAATGTCGCAAATTAATCTGACAATTTGCAGTGAGTGCTTGCATGCAGAGTATGAAGCGGAACATATGGTGGAGCGTCTCGTAAGCGGGGGATGACAATTTGATTGTAAAACGTGGAGACGTTTTTTTTGCTGACCTATCGCCAGTGGTAGGTTCAGAACAGGGCGGGACTAGACCCGTTCTTATTATTCAAAATGATATTGGAAATCGCTTTAGTCCAACCGTCATAATAGCTGCAATTACTGCGCAAATTCAAAAAGCAAAGTTACCTACACATGTTGAAATTGATGCGAAAAAGTATGGTTTTGAACGTGATTCGGTAATTTTGCTTGAACAATTGCGTACAATTGATAAATCGCGATTAACAGATCGTATTACTCAGCTAGATGCAAAACTAATGCAAGAAGTAGATATCGCTCTTAATATTAGTTTAGGACTCGTAAAATTTTAATACATAAAAAAACATCGAAACATTACGTTTCGGTGTTTTTTATTATAACAAATTAAAATTCCCTATAATTTTAGGTAAATAGTAAACTGTAATCATGTAATATTGTAATATTTTACTTAAAATTAAAATATAGCAAAAATATGGTTGAAAAATTAATCCAACTAAACTACAAGGATAACATATGGTATAATGTTGAAGATTAATAATTCAAAAAACTGATACTATACGTTAACTCCACAGAAAGAAAAAGTAGGAAATTGGGGGAGCTATGATGAATACGAAATCTACCGTAGAGATTGTAACAGAATGGGATATTGTAGCTGCACGTCAACTTGGACGTAACGAGGCGAAAGCAATTGGCTTTGGCGCGGTAGATCAAGCTCGAATTACGACAGCGATAAGTGAACTGGCCCGAAACATTTATTTATATGCCCGTGCCGGGGAGGTTACAATAGAGCGTATTAGTGATGAAGATAAAGTTGGCCTTCGCATAATAGCGGCAGATAAAGGACCAGGAATAAGTAATTTAAAAAAAGTAATGGAAGACGGCTATTCTACTTCAGGCGGGCTTGGAGCAGGCTTACCGGGAGTTAAAAGACTAATGGATACAATGGATATTCAATCCACTGTAGGAAATGGAACGACAATAGTTATCGAAAAATGGGTAAAGTAGGATGTGGTAAAATTTGAAAGAGCTGCAAACACAATATCAAAAGATCTTATCGGATTTTTTGGCAAACCAAACTGAGCGAAATTTATATATAGGGCAGAACTTCATTCGACAGTTAATTCAAAAAAAAGTAGCTCCAGAAGAGGTAATCAATATCCACAAATATGCGATAGAGCAAATTTATCCAGAACTACCAGAAGATATTTCGCATAGCTATGATTTTTTAATTGAGATTATGGTGCACTTTGGTTTAACTTTAAAGGAGCATCAAAGTTTACTTGAACAGCAGGAAGAACTGCGCATGGAGATGAATGTCGCTACAAAAATCCAGAATATGATTCTCAGAACAACAGTACCTGTGCTTGATCAGATTGATATTGGAATGCTTTCCGTACCTATCCGTAAAATGAATGGTGACTACGTTCATTTTTTAAATAACAATGATTCAGTTGTCAGTGTAGCTGTAACAGATGTTGTCGGAAAAGGTGTGCCTGCTGCTCTTTGTATGTCCATGGTTAAATATGGGCTTGATACACTGGAGTATGCAACAAAAGATCCGTCCTATATTTTGGAAGTATTAAATCGCATTATCGAAAAAAGTGTTGATGATAGTATGTTTGTCTCGATGTTTTACGGGACATATAATATTAAGGAAAGCAAATTTACATATGGGTCAGCTGGACATGAGCCTGCTATCTATTATAATGCCCGTGAAAAAACTTTCTTTGATTTGGAATCGAAAGGTTTATTGTTAGGTGTCATGCCGGAAGTGACATATCCGCAGCACGATATTTATTTGGAAGAAAATGATTTTATCATTATGATTACAGATGGTGTAACCGATTTCCGCAAACAAGGGGAATTGGATCCACGGGATGTGATCAAGAACTTGGCTTTGAGCTGTAATCATCTTTCGGCCCAGGAAATGTGTGAGGAAATGTATACCTATTTAAAAAATTTGCCTGACTTCGAACTAGAAGATGATTTTACGGTCGTTATATTTAAGAAATAAAAAATAAAAATTTTATGTTTGAACTCCCGCGGATTCGGGAAAAGTAAGAAGGTTTATAACGGAGGTGTCTAATAATGAATGTTAATGTTCAATTTAGAGAAGATGGAGATGTATTAAAAGGCTATATCGAGGGTGAGATTGATACGTACACAGCCCCGATTTTACGCGAAGAGCTGGAGACTGTTCAAATTGTCGAGGGTCGAAAAATCGAATTGGATTTATCCAAAGTTAATTATATGGACAGTACAGGTTTAGGAATCTTTGTTGCATTTTATAAAAAAGTTACAAAGGAAAATGCATCATTAAAATTAGTAAACTTATCAAATCGTTTGGTGAGATTGTTTGAAATTACAGGATTAAGTGAATTAATGAGTATTGAGATTGATGAGGAATTGGAGTTGAAATAATGAGAGCATTTGACTATATTGAAATTCGAGTGCCTGCTAAATCGCAATATGTAAGTGTTATACGTCTAACAATTTCAGGATTAGCGATGCGAGTTGGGTTTACTTATGATGAGATTGAAGATTTAAAAATTGCTACGAGTGAAGCGGTGACAAATGTTGTTCACCATGCATATAAAGCAAACGAGGAAGGCGAAGTTGTAATCGGCTGTGCATTATTTGAGGACAAGATTGAAATAATGGTCGCAGATTACGGTGTCAGCTTTAACTTTGAAGAGATCAAATCAAAAGTTGGTCCATATCATGAAAATGAAAACGTAGCATTATTACGTGAAGGTGGATTAGGGATTTATTTAATGGAGACTTTAATGGACGAAGTTAAATTAAATAACGAAGGTGGCGTCACTGTTTTCATGACAAAGTATGTCTCGAGAGAGCAGGTGAAAGGAAATGTCGAAAGAATCACTACCTAAAAATACATCAAAAGAAGAAGTGCTAAATTGGATTGCAGAATATCAGGCAAACGGCTGTGAAGATTCACAAACGAATCTTGTGCTTCATTATCAGCAATTAGTTGAATCGATTGCACGCAAATATTCACATGGTAAATCTTATTATGATGATATTGTACAAGTAGGGATGCTTGGCTTATTAGGTGCGATCCGACGTTTTGACCCTTCTTTTGGCAGAAGCTTTGAGGCGTTTGCTGTTCCGACAATCGTCGGAGAAATTAAACGCTTTTTACGCGATAAAACTTGGGACGTGCATGTTCCAAGACGTATTAAAGAACTGGGACCTAGAATTAAAGCCGCTGTCGAAGCATTAACGACATCGTTACAACGTTCCCCATCCATTACGGAAATTGCAACATATTTAGAAGTACAGGATGAGGATGTATTGGAAGCGATGGAGATGGGTCGAAGCTATCAGGCGCTTTCGATGGACCATTCGATTGAATCGGATTCTGATGGTAGTACGGTAACGTTATTTGATGTAGTCGGTCGAGAAGATGCAGGCTTTGAAGTGACAAACCGCCGTATGATTGTAGCAGATGCGATGAATGTATTAAATGAACGTGAGCGACAAATTATCCAATTAACTTATTTGGAACAACTTAGTCAAAAGGAAGCCGGAGAAAGACTCGGTATATCCCAAATGCACGTTTCGCGAATTCAGCGTAAAGCAATTAAAAAATTACAAGACGCCATTACAGCAAGTGGCGGCGTCTCATTATAAGTTTAAGAGTCTACTAGCCATAAATTAGTAGACTCTTTTTTCATGCATAAATTGAACGCTTTTTTGGGAAACAATACTAATGGAATGGTACACTAAAAGAAGTTCGAAATTTAAAGGAGTGGCATGATGGAGCAACAAAAAATGTTACAAATAATCGCAAAAGATGCGAAAGTAGAGCCGAAGCAAGCGAAAGCGGTTATTGGACTACTGGAAGAAGGTAACACAGTACCGTTCATCGCACGTTACCGAAAAGAAATGACAGGTTCACTTGATGAAGTTCAAATTAAGGCAGTGGAAGACCGCTACCATTACATACAACAGCTCGAAACAAGAAAGGAAGAAGTGCTGCGTCTAATCGATGAGCAAGGTAAATTAACGGAAGAACTGCAAACAGCAATCCAGGCATCAACAGTTCTTCAACGCGTCGAAGATTTATATCGACCGTTTAAACAAAAACGACGTACAAAAGCAACGATTGCCAAAGAACGAGGTTTGGAACCGTTAGCTGAAGAACTGTTAAAGTTTAAAAAGCGTACTTTGGAGGAAATGGCAGCGCCTTATATAAACGAAGAACAAGGTGTTACAGCAATTGAAGATGCATTGGCTGGCGCGCGTGATATTTTGGCAGAGCGTTTTGCCGATGATGCAGCGATTCGTGAAAAACTGCGTACTCTATCTTGGCGTGAAGGAAAACTTGTCACAACGGTAAAAAATGCCGAAAAAGATGAAAAGCAAGTATTTGAAATGTATTATGCATATGAAGAACCTGTACACCGGATTGCACCACACCGAATATTGGCTGTAAACCGCGGTGAAAAAGAAGAAGTGATCCGTGCAGCAATTGAAGTTCCAGTAGATAAAGCGACAACACAAATGGAAAATCATTTTATTCCTAGAAATTTTGTAGGTCCTTCTGTAAATGAAGTGAAGTTGGCAATTGCGGATAGCTATAAACGGTTAATTAAACCTTCTATTGAAAATGAACTGCGAGCAGAACTTTCATCAAAAGCAGAAACACAAGCAATTCATATTTTCTCGGAAAACCTCCGTAACTTATTATTACAGCCACCAATGCGCGGTAAAATGGTTCTTGGTGTAGACCCTGCCTATAGAACGGGCTGCAAATTAGCGGTAGTAGATGAAACAGGCAAGATGATTGAAGTTGGTGTTATCTATCCCCACACGACGTCGGATCCTTCAAAAGCGAAAGCAACAGTGAAGGCATTATTAAAGAAATATCCGATTAGTATTATTGCGATTGGAAACGGGACAGCCTCCCGTGAAACAGAGCAGTTTATTGCGGAACTGCTAAAAGAAGTAGAAGGCAACATTGCATATGTTATTGTCAACGAGGCAGGGGCTTCTGTATATTCTGCTTCAGAAGTAGCAAGAGCGGAGTTCCCGGATTTACAAGTAGAGCAACGGAGTGCTGTATCGATTGCCCGTCGTTTACAGGATCCATTATCAGAACTTGTAAAAATTGATCCGAAAGCCGTTGGTGTAGGGCAATATCAGCATGATGTTTCGCAAAAGCAGCTCGCAGAATCACTGACGTTCATTGTGGAAACCGCAGTAAACCAAGTTGGGGTTGATGTAAATACAGCTTCAGCCTCCCTTTTACAATATGTATCCGGCCTTTCAAAAACGGTTGCGGAAAATATTGTGGCGATGCGAAGTGAAAACGGTCAATTTACATCACGTGCACAACTGAAAAAAATTCCGCGATTAGGTGCTAAAACTTACGAGCAGGCAGTTGGTTTCTTACGTATAGCAGATGCCAAAAATCCGTTAGATGCTACAGGTATCCATCCGGAAAGCTATAAATTAGCCGAAGCTGTATTACAGGCGGCGGGGTTAACGAAAAAGGATGTCGGAACGCCAAAAGCCGAAGAAGCAATCAGCAAGTTAAATTTAACAACATTGGGTGAATCTTTAGAAGTAGGGGAAGTTACATTGAAAGATATTGTCGATACATTAATGAAACCAACTCGTGACCCTCGTGATGCTTTCCCGCAACCATTGCTGAAAACGGACGTACTTAAAATGGATGATCTGCAAGTTGGAATGGAAT